>NZ_JALQEB010000040.1:0-120017 GCF_023630905.1 Caballeronia sp. ATUFL_F1_KS4A
GAAAGTATCGGCGCTATCGACGGCGGTGATGTCGCTGATTTGCGCGACATCCAAGTGTGCAGCGATACGCGGCGCGATGTTCTTACCGTACGCGGTCGCCGGAGCGAGGATGTGCGAATAATCCTTCGCGACGTTCAACACCGTAGCTTCGACGTTTTCCGCGAGGCCTTCAGCGAGTTGCGGCGCATCGGCGAGGAGCACTTTCGAAACGCCCGCGATCTTCGCCGCCGCATCCGCCGCGCCCTGCGCGTTCGAGCCCGCGATCAGCACATGCACATCGCCACCAATCTTCGATGCCGCTGCAACCGTGTTCAGCGTCGCTGCCTTGATCGACGCATTGTCGTGTTCTGCAATAACAAGAGTCGTCATCAGATCACCTTCGCTTCGTTCTTCAGTTTTTCGACCAGCGTCTTCACGTCGGGCACCGTGATGCCCGCGCTGCGCTTCGGCGGCTCGACGACTTTCAGCGTCTTCAGACGCGGCGTAACATCGACGTCAAGATCGGCAGGCGTCATCGTGCTTAAAGGCTTCTTCTTCGCCTTCATGATGTTGGGCAGCGTCACATAGCGCGGCTCGTTCAGGCGCAGGTCTGTCGTGATTACTGCGGGCAGCTTCAACAAAAGCGTCTCGGCGCCGCCATCGACCTCACGCGATACAGTCGCTTTACCATCGGCGATAACGACCTTCGATGCGAACGTCGCTTGCGGCAAACCCGCCAATGCAGCAAGCATCTGACCGGTCTGATTCGAATCGTCATCGATAGCCTGCTTGCCGAGGATCACGAGTTCAGGCTTCTCCTGATCGACCAATGCCTTCAACAGCTTCGCCACCGCCAACGGCTGCAATTCCTCTGCGCTTTCGATCAGCACAGCGCGATCCGCACCGATAGCCAACGCCGTCCGCAACGTCTCCTGACATTGCGTAACACCACACGACACAGCGATCACTTCCGTAGCGACGCCCGCTTCCTTCAATCGCACCGCTTCCTCAACAGCGATTTCATCGAACGGGTTCATCGACATCTTCACGTTCGCGATATCGACACCCGTGTTGTCCGATTTCACGCGGACCTTCACGTTGTAATCGACGACGCGCTTCACTGGAACCAATACCTTCATTCGCTTGCTCTCCGTTGAACCGCGTTCACGCGGCTTGAATTCTTCGCGCGCGATCGACGATCGGCTTGTCGACCAGTTTCCCGTCCACCGAGATCGCGCCGCGCGGATTCGCTTCCAGCGCAGCGAGCACGCGTGCCGCCCATTCGCGTTCGGCGGCGCTCGGTGCGAAGCCGTCATTCACGGCGTCCACCTGCTTCGGATGAATGCATAGCTTGCCGCCGAAACCGAAGCGGCGCGCATCGAGCACGTCGGCGTTGATCGCGTCGAGGTCGCTCGTCGCGAGCGTTACGCCATCGATCGGCGGCGGCAGGCCCGCAAACCGCGACTCGATGACAAACTGCGAACGCACATAGTCCAGTTCGCGCCCGGTGCCGTCGATGCCCGCGTCCACGCCGAAATCGAACGAGCCGAACGCGAGCCGCGCAACGCGCCCGCATTGCGCGATCTCGCGCATACGCACCACGCCCGCAACGCTCTCAACCAGCGCGATCAACTCGACGTCATCGGCGCAACGTGCCGCGATATCCGCGAGTTGCGCCGCATCTTCGGCCTTCGGCACCATCACGGCGCGCACGTTCGCCGCGCGAATCATCGCGACGTCTTCTTCGTGCCATGGCGTACCGAAAGCGTTGACGCGAATCACGACGCGCTCATGCGTCTCACGTAACCAATGCGCGATCTGCGCGCGAGCTTGCGCCTTGGCATCGACGGCCACGGCATCTTCCAGATCGATGACCACGCGATGCGCGTGCGTCGCCAATGCCTTGTCGAACCGTTCCGGACGATCGCCCGGAACGAACAGAAAACTGCGTGCAATCATGCGGATTTCCTCGAATGCGTCAGGTGCCGCTCCAGCCGCGCTGGAACGTCTCCGAATAACTGAAGCGGTCGGCGGGATGAATGCTGACCGCCGCTTCGACGATCTCGCCGCGCTTGTTGAAGTAGCGGCGCGACAGCCATAGCGCGGGCGAACGCGCCTTCGCGTTGACGAGACGCGCGATGTTCGCGGGCAGCGCCACCGCGCGAATCTCCTGCTCCACGCGCGCGATCTGCTCGCCGAACTGACGCTCGATCATCGTGAAGATCGGCGTGTGTGGATCATCCTCGATGCCTGTCAGCGAACGAAACGCCGGCTGGATATAGACCTCGGTATGACAGATCGGATCGACGCTCTCCGGCGAACGACGAATGCCTTCGAGACGCAACCACGTTTCGCCGGGCTTCGCCTGCAACATCTTGCAGAGCGACGCATCGCTCACTTCGACGGTCTCTTTTTTCAGGACCTCGAGCGCGGTATCGGCGGAATAGCGATGCAGGTCGCTCAACTGCTGCATGACCTGCCGATAGCTGCCTTCCGAATTCACGGCCTTGACGGTCGTGCCGATGCCGGCCTGCCGCACGACCATGCCGAGCTGCACGAGCTGCTTGACTGCCTCGCGCACGGTCGAGCGGCTCGCGCCGAACTGCTCGCAGAGTTCGAATTCGGTGGGAATGGTGGAGCCCACCGGAAAGCGCCCGCTCTGTATTTCGTTGATGAGCGTCTGCGCCAATTGCAGATAGCGCGGCTGCTGACCGAGCACGTTGACCATCTTTTGCACGCACGATGAAGGATTGACGGAGGGATCCGCCTGTCGCGCGACATCATCCGGTGCGAGCATCGTCATTGCACCGCACCGCTCTCGCGCAACCGGGCGATCCGACCAGCATCGTAACCGAGTTCGGCGAAAAGCCTCGCGTTGTCCTGTCCCAGTTCGGGCGCCGAACGCGCGGGCAAGGTCTCGTTCACGCGAACCGGCGCCGCCACGTTGCGCACCTTGCCGAAGCGCGGATGCTCCGCTTCGGTCACGCCTTGCCGCTCCGCGACGAACGGATTGTCGAGCGCCTGCTTGATGTCGTACACCGGCGCGGCGGGCACGCGTCCGCCCAGACGTGCGAGCCATTCGGCGGTCGTCGCGCGCGAAAGCGCCGCATCGAGTTCCTGTTCGACGAGATCGCGATTCGCGAGCCGCGCCTTGAAATTGCAGAAGCGTTCATCGGTGATCCACGAAGGCTTGTCGAGTATCTCCGCCAGCACGCCCCAGAACTTTTCCTTGTTGCACATCAGGAAGATCCAGCCGTCCTTCGTCTTGTACAGCTGGCTCGGCGTCAGCGACGGATGCGCGGAGCGCCGGTCCCGTCCTGTCACCGTGCCGCCGTTCAGATACCAAGTGCCGACATACGCGAGGTTATGCAGCGCGACATCGAAGAGACTCGTGTCCATGTCGCGGCCGATGCCCGTCGTGCGCGCCTGCACGAGACCCGCGAGCAGCGCCATCGCGGCGGTGGTGCCCGTCATCAGATCGATGATCGACAGACCGAAGCGCGCCGGCGGACTGTCCGGCTCGCCAGTGACCGAGAGATAACCCGCTTCCGCCTGCATCAGATAGTCGTAGCCGGGCCACGATGCGCGGCTGCCGGTGCGTCCATATGCCGACAAATGCGCGCATACGATAGCCGGATTCGCGTCCTTCAACTGATCGTAAGTGAGACCCAGCTTCACGGGCAGATCGCCGCGCAGATTGTTGAAGACGGCATCGCTCGACTTGACGAGATCGAGCAGCACGTCGCGCCCTTCGGGCTTCTTCAGATCGAGCGTCAGACTGCACTTGTTGCGATTGAACGCTTCGAAGAAGTGGCTATCGCCTTCGCCGAAAAAATGCGGTCCCACGTTGCGGCCCACATCGCCGCCTTCGCGGAAGTTTTCGATCTTGATGACTTCCGCGCCGAGATCGGCGAGATGTTGGGTCGCGAACGGACCTGCGCCGTATTGTTCTATGGCGACGATGCGTACGCCGGAAAGAGGCAGGCTCATGCAGGGTTCCTCGCAATCAGCATCTTGGCGATGATCAGGCGTTGCATCTCGTTGGTGCCTTCGCCGATGGTCAGAAGCGGCGCATCGCGATACAGCCGCTCGACGTTGTATTCCTTCGAATAGCCATACGCGCCATGAATGCGCATTGCTTCCATGCTGTTCTCGACAGCCGCTTCGGTTGCGAAGTACTTCGCCATGCCCGCTTCCATGTCGCAGCGCAGACCTTTGTCGTATGCGCGCGCGGCCGAGTCCGTCAGAAGGCGCGCCGCTTCCACGCGCGTCGCCATTTCGCCGAGCTTGAGCGCAATCGCCTGATGCTCGCAGATCGGCTTGCCGAAGGTCTTGCGCTGCTGCGAATACGCGACCGCTTCATCGAGCGCGGCTTGCGCAACACCGACCCCGCGCGCGGCGACATTGATGCGGCCCAGCTCCAGCCCGCTCAGAATCTGCTTGAGGCCGAGCCCTTCCTGCCCGCCGATCACGCTCGACACCGGCACGCGAAAATCGGTGAACGTAAGCTCGCACGTATCGATGCCCTTATAGCCGAGCTTTTGCAACTGACGGCTCACTTCGAAGCCCGGTCCCTTCTCGACGATCAGAAGGCTCATGCCCTTGTGACGCGGCTGCGCTTCCGGATCGGTCTTCACGAGCAGCGCGAGGATGTTGCCGTACTTGCTGTTCGTGATCCACGTCTTGCTGCCGTTGACGACATAGTGATCGCCGTCGCGCCTCGCGACCGTGCGGATCGCCTGAAGGTCCGTGCCGCAATCCGGTTCGGTCAGGCCGATGCCGCCGCGCAGCTCGCCCGTCGCCATGCGCGGCAGGAACTCGCGCTTCTGCGCTTCGGTGCCGTTGCGCTGGATCGTCATCGCCATGATGAGATGCGAATTGATGATGCCGCTCACCGACATCCATACCGCGGAAATGCGATCGACGATCTTCGCGTACGTCGAAGTCGTGAGACCGAGGCCGCCGTACTCGGGCGAGATCAGACAGCCGAAGAGTCCCATGTCCTTCATCTTCTCGACGATCTCGTGCGGATACTCGTCCTTCGCATCGAGTTCGTGCACGTAGGGTTTCACTTCCGTCTTGAGGAAGCGGTCGAGCATGTCGAGAATGAGCGTCTCGTTCTCTTCGTAATTGCTCATGTCCTGCTGTTGATCGGCGTCGATGGTGGCCATTGCTTCTCCTGTATTCGTGTGTACGTCTTATGCGAGCGCTTGCGCAAGCGTGCGCGCCGGTCGCGTGTCGAGCGAGAGCACCGCTTCGCAGATGCGCTCGGCGGCATCGCGCGATACGTTGCGCTGCGCGTTGTCGAAGAACTTCGCGACGATGTCCTCATTCGTGAGCGGCCTGTCCGACGAGCCGCGATTGATCGACTCGCGATGCGTCAGCATGCGGCCGTCCCGCGTATGGACGATCACTTCGCCGGTGTAGTGACGCGGAAACGTCGAGTCCTGATCCGCTTCGTGCGTGACGCGGGCCGCGACGGCGCGCACGGTTTCATCGGCGAGCGCTTCGGCTTCGAGATCGTCGAGCGTGAAGCGGCCGCGCAACAACCCCGTCGCGACGATGTACGGAATGCTGAACTGCGCGTCATAGCTGTTCGACGGCCTTTGCTTCGGCGCGACCGGCTCGCACACGATGGGAATCGTCGGGCCGGGCACGCGCACGATCACACGCTCGATGTCGTCGGCTTGCAAACCATGTGCGCGATGAAGCGCGATGGCCGCATCCGACGAAGCATGCGTGAAGTGACACGCGGGAATCGGCTTCAACGCAACGCCGTCGATCTCCCATGTCTCGCCGAGGCCCGCCGTTGCGATATCGATATCGCCCGCTTCGAGCGGCGTCTTCATGTAAAGCGCATAGAGACCGAAGCGTCCTTCATAAGCCGCGCCCGGACCGATATAACCATGCTTCGCGAGCGTCGCCGAAGTCGCGCCCGCTACCGCCGCCCATCCCGGATGCAGACGCTTGGTCCACGCGCCGTCCTGCAGGAACTCGAGATTGCCCGATGCCATCGACAGCACGATGCCTTGCGCATGCCGCGCCGCTTCGACCGGCAGACCCAGAAGACGCGCCGCGCCGAGCGCGCATCCGAATGCGCCGACGAGTCCCGTCGGATGAAAGCCCGCGCGATGAAAGCCGCTCTTCGCCGCCGAGCCGACGCGCGTCGATACTTCCATCGCGCAGAGATACGCGGTGAGCAGATCCGCGCCGCTCGCGTTCTCGCGCTCCGCGAGATTGAACGCGACCGGAAACGCGCTCGCCGTCGAGTGGATCACGCCGCGTGCATGCGTGTCGTCGAAGTCGAGGCTGTGAATCAGAAGGCCGTTGAGCAGCATCGCATCGCGCAATGCGAGCTTCTGCGTGTGGCCGAACACCGTCGCTTCGCCGCTGCCGAGCTCCTGCATCGCGGCGAGCGTCGAGGTCGCGTACGGCAGTTTCAAGGTCGCATAAGCCAGGCCGATGCTGTCGAGAATCAGATGCTTCGCGCGCTCGCGCACGCTTTGCGGCACGTCGCTCAATTGCAGATGCGTCGAAAACGATGCAAGGCGTTGCGATACGGTTTGCGCCTGCTGCATGTCGTTGCGTGCGTTCATCGCGTGGCTCCCTGATGGTTGAGCGGCAGATCGTCTGCGTTGGCTTCTTCATCGGGCGAGACTTCTTCCAGCGAGAACTGGTTCGCGTCCACGCCGAGGCTCAGCACGGCGATCACGAGCAGGATCAGAACGCCCGCGACCATGCCGAGCACGCCGAACAGCCCGAGTTGCGCATACAGGATCACGGCGGCATACGACGTGAGCATCGACGCGATACGTCCGCACACGCCCGCCACGCCGGTGCCGCGCAGGCGCAGCGCGGTCGGGAAGAGCTCGGGCACGTAGCCGAAGAGACCCAGCGTGACGATGCCGAAGATGCAACTGACGAGCGTGAAGCCGACGATGGCGATCGCCGCGTTGGCCGTCATCTGCGGATAGACGAAGCCCAGCACGATCGCGATGACGCTATAGAACACGAGACCTTTCGCGCGTCCGAGGCGGTCGGCGGTGAGGTAGCCGAGCACTGCGCCGAACGGTGCGCCGAACGACATCAGCGTCGTGAAGCCGAGCGACGTGACAATATCGCGTCCTTCGTGGACGAAGAACGTCGGCAGCCACGCGACGAAGCCGTACACCGCGACGTTCACCGCGATCGCCGTCAATGCGGCCGTCAGCGTGCGTCCGATCATGCCGCGGCGAAACAGCGCCGACAGCGGCGCGCGCGGCACTTCGAGATTCTGCGTGCGCGCACAGTCGGGCAGCGGTCCCTTCTGATGCGCGACTTCGGCTTCGATCGCGCTCACGGTGTCCTCGGCTTCCTGCGTGCGTCCGACCGATTCGAGCCAGCGCGGCGATTCCGGCATGCGATGACGCAGCGCCCATACGATCACCGCGCCGATGCCCGCGATGCCGAACATCCAGCGCCAGCCGAGATGCGGAATCACCACGTAACCGACACTCGTCGCGAGCACGAGACCCGAATTGACGATGAGACCGAGCAGCGAAATCCAGCGTCCGCGATACGCGGGCGGAATGAACTCGCACAACGTGCCCGCCGCGACGACCAGCTCCGCGCCCAGCCCGATGCCCATGACGAAGCGCGCGCCGATCAGCCACTGGATATTCGGTGCGAACGCGGCGACGAAGGACATCAAACCGAAGAGCGCGAGATTGAACTGATACGACGAGCGGCGTCCGAAGCGATCGCCGAGATAGCCGGACAAGCCCGCGCCGATCACCATGCCAAAAAAGCCCGACGACACGAACAATGCGTTGAGCTGCATCGTCGAGAAACCCGCCTTGAGCATCGCGGCGGATACGCCGCCCGCGAGATAGACGTCGAACGCGTCGAGGCACGCGCCCGCGCTGATGAGGCCCAGAATCTTCCAGTGAAAACGCGACATCGGCAGCCGGTCCAGCCGGGCGCCCGAGCTAACGTAATGACTCACAGTTGTCTCCAGTACTGTGACGATGAACCGTCTCGCCGCCGTGCGCCGATGCATCGATGCAATCGAACGGTCTTGTATGCGAAACGGAAACGGGACGCCGGCGCGCGACAACGCCGGCGATATGTGCGGTCAGTCTTCGGCGGTGCCGTGGCCGCGCTTGGCGATCAGCGCGGTACGGATGAAATCCATGACGGGCTTGCCGTCCTGATTGAACGCGCGCGTGTGCACCGTGACGATGCCCTGCGTCGGGCGCGATTTCGATTCGCGCACTTCGAGCACTTCCGACTCCGCATAAAGCGTATCGCCCGCAAAAACAGGGCCCGTCAGGCGAATTTCCTTCCAGCCGAGATTGGCGATGGCCTTGCCGCTCACGTCGTTCACCGACATGCCGAGCACGATCGCGACCGTGAGGCCGCTGCTCACGAGAAGCTTGCCGAACTCGCTCTTCGAGGCGTGATGCGCGTCGCAGTGCATCGGATGAAAGTTCATCGTCAGCAGCGAGAACTGAATGTTGTCCGCGTCTGTGATCGTGCGGCCCGGGCGATGCTCGTATATATCGCCGACTGTGAAATCCTCCAGATAACGGCCGTAACTCGCCCGATATCGCTGCTTGCCTACTCTGTCCGAATGCATTGCGTCATGCCTCCTGTCTTAAACATCACTTTGTACGGACAAAGTATCAGGCGCAGCGCAGCCGACGTCAAGCAGGAATGGATTGCGGTAAACCCTCGCTTACTTAGCGGGGCTGGCGGGCGGCGGCGGCGGCGGCGGCGGGCACTGCATGTCCGCGCCTTTCGCGCCATCGAGATTCTTCAGCGATACGAGCAGCCTGCTTCCCGTATTCGCCGTGATGATGTGCCCGTAACTGACGGTCGGGATGAACTTGATATCGGGCGCGACGGCGACGGGCGGAGTCTGCGCGCCATCGACGGTCAGATCGAGTTCGACGGTGATCGAATCGATCGCCACGCCGTAGTTCTGCTTGCGCTCGGCCTGCGTCTTCCGGAAGTTGCACACGCCATCGAGGACGTTCTGGAGCGCCGTGGGTATGTCCACCGATTTGCCCGGCGGAATCGGCGGCGTGTTGCACGCGGCGAGAAGGATCGGCAACGCAAGAACCGGCAGCGAGACGAAGGCGCGCATCGAATTCTCCCAGCCCCTGGCGGGGCAACAGTATCCGGTAAATGACCGCTTGAACTGAATCCGTTTTCGTCTACAACCTTATTGTCACGTGTCTCTTCGAACGGGTAGAAACAAGCAATATCACACGCTCGCCTTTCGAGCATGAACTGCGTGGCAATACGCCGTGAACGGAAGTCTTCAACAAGAGAAGACGATGGCAAACGCATCGGGGAGATTCATCGCGATCGTCGGCGCCGTGCTGCTCGCGCTGCTGACATCGGGCGCGCCCGTCCTCGCGGCGGGATCGGACACGCTCGCGCAAGTCAAGGCGCGCGGCGTTCTGCGATGCGGCGTCAGCGACGGCATCGCGGGCTTTTCACAGCAGGATGCGTCCGGGCACTGGTCGGGCATCGACGCGGACTTCTGCCGCGCGGTGGCCGCCGCGACGCTCGGCGACGCGAACAAGGTCGCCTTCGTTCCACTCAGGACGTCCGCGCGTTTTCCGGCGCTCAGGACGGGCCGCGTCGATCTGCTCGCGCGCAACACGACCTGGACGCTGCTGCGCGAAGGCACGCTCGCCGTGCAGTTCGCGGGCGTGCTGTTCTATGACGCTCAGGCGTTCATGGTGCCGGCGAAGAGCGGCATTCGCACGCTCGCGTCGCTCAGGGGCGCCACGGTCTGCGTGCAACGCGAGACCACGAGCGAAAGCAATCTCGCCGGCTATTCGAATGCGAACGCGCTCGACCTGAAGCCGCTCGTGCTCGGCTCGGTGACGGAACTGGAGCACGCGTTCGTCTCCGGCCGATGCGGCGCCGTGACCGCCGATACCTCCCTGCTCGCCACGCTGCGCAGCCGCGCGCCGGGCGGCCCGTCGTCCATGACGATCCTGACCGAGCGAATCTCGAAGCAGCCGCACGCGCCCGCCGTGCGCGGCGACGATGACCGCTGGCTCGTCATCGTCCGCTGGGTGCTCTTCACGCTCATCACCGCCGAAGAAGTCGGCGTGACGCGGAGCAACGAAGCGGAGCGCGTCCGCGATCCGATCGTGGCCCGCGCGCTCGTGCCGGATGCGAGCGTCACCGCGACGCTCGGCATCGACCCCGGCTGGACGATTCGTGCGCTGAAAAGCGCCGGCAATTACGGAGAAATGTTCGACCGCAATCTCGGCACCGGAAGTCCGCTCAAACTCGAACGCGGACTGAACGAACTCTACCGACGCGGCGGCCTGATGTACGCGCCGCCGATGCAATAGCGCCCGCACGAGCCCATCATGAGCGATTGGCAAATCTATCTCGTAGTCGGCGTGTTCTCGGCGGTGATCCTCGTGATCGCCTTCGATCTGATCGACATGGCCGTCGCCGCGCTCGTCGGTGCAAGCGTGCTGATCGCGCTCGGCATCATCGACGAGCAGGATCTGATCGCGACCGCGCGCACCGCGGCAGGACCGATCAGCCTGCTGTTCGGCGGCATGATCGTCGCGCGGATTCTTTCGACGACGGGTCTCTTCGATCTCGTCGGCGAATACTATCTGCGCGCGACGGCGGGCAGCGGCAAGCGCTTCCTGCTTCTCTTGATCGTGATCGTCGCGCCGCTATGCGCCTTGCTTCCCAACGCGACGACGGTGATCCTGCTCGCGCCGATCATCGTTCGCGTCGCGCGCGCGCTCGAACTCGATATCGTGCCGCCGCTGATCCTCACCGCCCTGCTCAGCAACGCCGCCGGCCTGCTGACGCTCGTCGGCGATCCGGCGACGTTTCTCGTCGGCAGTTCGATCGGCATGAGCTTCGGCGAGTATCTGCGGCGCGCGAGCCTCGGTGGTCTGCTCGCGATCATCGTCGTGATTCCGCTCTTGCCGATCCTCATGCGCGGCATCTGGCGCAGCGTCACGCCGCTACCGCCGCGCAGCCCGGGAACGAAGCTCAAGCGGCCCGTGTACGCGGCGCTCGCCGTCGTCGTGCTCGCGCTGATGATGGTCCTCTTCGTGCTCGGCGAAGAGTTGCCGACGCGCATCGTGCCACCCGTCGTCGCCGTGATCGCGAGTGCGCTCGCGCTGCTCGTCGCGTATGCGTTCAGGGTCGAGCCGACCGATCGCGTGCTGCGCGACGTCGACTGGAAGACGCTGCTGTTCCTCACCTGCATTTTCTGTCTCGTGCAGGGCATGGCCAAGACGGGACTGCTGCAAGTCATGTCGCTCAAGCTGTATGAAGTGTTCGGCACGCGACTCGCGCTCGTCGCGCTCGCGATGATCGGCGGCATCGGCCTGCTCTCTTCCGTGCTCGCGAACGTGCCGGTCGCGGCTGCGTCGATCGTGATGGTCAAGGGCTATCTCGTCACGGCGGAATTCGTGCCGGAGGCCGCGCTCTCCGACCAGTTCACGCAGTGGCCCGACGCGGTGATTCCGGTCTTCATCGGCATGATGTACGGCGCGACGCTCGGCGGCAACGCGACGCTCGTCGGCTCGGCGGCGAACATCGTGGCAGCGGGAATCTGCGCGCAGGAAGGCGCGCCGGTCAGCTTCGGGCGCTTTCTGCGCTATGGATTGCCGTTCACCTTATGTCAGCTTGCGATCACGGCGGTGTATGTGATCGTGCTCGGGCATGTTCTTCGCTGATCTTCGTAAGCGTCTGCATAAAGAATCGTTCGCCGGCCCATTCAGGAAATGGATACCCTGCATTCGAACATTTAATTTGTCGATAGCGCGCATCTCCGATATTTTGTATGTGTTCTGCCGGGTAAATTCGTCGCGCCTGTCATTCGCGTCCGGGAAAGCCGGACGACCAAGGCGTCGAAATCACGACGACGGCGTGAACCTAACGGAGACTTTCGTATGTCAAGCAACACGTACTACGCGCCGCACGGCGGTCATCCATCGCAGACCGAGCTGCTCACCGATCGCGCGATGTTCACTGAAGCGTATGCCGTCATTCCCAAAGGCGTGATGCGCGATATCGTCACGAGTCATCTGCCGTTCTGGGACAAGACGCGTCTCTGGGTGCTCGCGCGTCCGCTTACCGGATTCGCCGAGACGTTCTCGCAATACATCATGGAAGTGGCGCCGGGCGGCGGCAGCGAAAAGCCCGAACAGGACCCGAATGCCGAAGGCGT
This sequence comes from Caballeronia sp. ATUFL_F1_KS4A, assembly GCF_023630905.1. Classification (NCBI taxonomy): domain Bacteria; kingdom Pseudomonadati; phylum Pseudomonadota; class Betaproteobacteria; order Burkholderiales; family Burkholderiaceae; genus Caballeronia; species Caballeronia sp. ATUFL_F1_KS4A. The sequence continues at coordinate 12,191 of NZ_JALQEB010000040.1, forward strand.
GCTGTTCGTCGTCGAAGGCGAGATCGAACTGACTTTGCAAGGCACCTTGCATGTTCTGAAGACAGGCGGGTATGCGTTCATTCCGCCCGGCACGAACTGGCAGTTGCGCAATCGTCATAAGGATGCGGCGCGTTTTCACTGGGTTCGCAAGCACTATGAAGCCGTCGATGGCGTGCCGCTTCCCGAAGCGTTCGTCACGAACGAGCAGGACATCGAGCCGATTCCGATGCCGGGCACCGAAGGCCGCTGGGTGACGACGCGTTTCGTCGATACCAGCGACATGCGTCACGACATGCACGTCAACATCGTTACGTTCCAGCCGGGCGGCGTGATTCCGTTCGCAGAAACGCACGTGATGGAGCACGGCCTGTATGTGCTCGAAGGCAAGGCGGTGTATCGGCTGAATCAGGACTGGGTCGAAGTCGAAGCCGGCGACTTCATGTGGCTGCGCGCATTCTGTCCGCAAGCCTGTTATGCGGGCGGACCGAGCCGCTTCCGCTATCTGCTGTACAAGGACGTGAACCGCCATATGAAGCTGACGCTCAACGCACCGCGTTGAGCGTCATGCGCGAGGCGGCGTCAGCACGCCGTCGCGCGCGACGATACGTCCGTTCGCAACGACGAGCTTGCGCACGGGCCGCGTCACGACCGCATGGGCGACGGTCTCGGCATCGACGAGCACGAGATCCGCGCGCGCGCCCACGCGCAGGCCGTAGTCCGCGAAACCGCAGCCGCGCGCTGCCGCATCGCTCACGCAATCGAACGCGATCGTGAGATCGTCGTCGCGCCGCAAGTCGTAGCGCATGCCGATCAGCATCGCGCGTTCGAGCATGTCGGGCACGCCGTACGGCGTCCATGTATCGCGGATGCCGTCGTTGCCGCCGAACATCGTGATGCCCTTCTCGCGGCATAGCTTGAGCGGCGGCACCGTGCACGAAGGCGGCGCGCTCGTCAGCAGCGCCACGCGCAAATCAGCGATGCGATCGAGCAGCACATCGCGCTCGCGCTCCGGCAGCGCGCCAAGACAAAAGCCGTGACTGACGACGACCTGTCCCTGCATGCCCGACGCTTGCACGCGATCCAGCAGCAGTTTCAGCGTGAACGCGCCGATCTCGCCCGGTTCGTGCAGATGGATGTCGATCGGCTTGCGATAGCGTTGCGCGAGCGCCAAGGTCGCGTTCAACGATGCGACCGGATCGCCGTCGATCAACGCGGGATCGAGCGCGCCGAGCACATCGGCGCCTTCTGCGAGCGCTTCGCCGAGCAGCTCGACGGTGCCCGGACGAATCAGCATGCCCGACTGCGGAAACGCGACGATCTGCATGTCGAGCGTATCGCGCATCGTCTGCCGTGTTGCGAGTACGCCTTCGAGATGGCGCAGGCGTGCGTCGGTGTCGATATCGACGTGCGTGCGCAGACGCGTCGTGCCCGCAGCCACGAATGCACGCGACAGCGCGAGCGATTGCGCGGCCGCATCGTGTCCCGATGTCCTGCGCCATTCGCGTTCGTTGCCGATGCGATCGGTGAGCAGCGGGCCGACTTCGTTGCGATACCACGGACGCCCCCAGTTGCTCTTATCGACATGCGTATGACCTTCGACGAAGCCCGGCAGCAGCAACGCGCCGCCGCCGTCTTCGATCTGCGCATCGCGTGGGGCGGCGGCATCTGCGCCGAGCGCGTCGATACGACCATCGACGATGGATACGGAAACCTGTTGGCCATCGGCCAGGCGGACATTGCAGAGATAGAGAGAACGAGTCATGTCGGCGATATCGGTAAGCGGACGCACTGCCCTACCGGAACACTATCACGCGATTGCCAGCGCCCTTCGCGCGTGATAGAAGTCGATGTCCCATTCGAAGATCCATCGGGTCGATGAAACACCTTCCCAACGCACGCACGCCGCTGTTCGACCTCGACTTGCTGAAGGCCATCGTCATGGTGGCCGATTGCGGCACCTTCACCGCCGCATCCGCGCGGCTTCATTCGACGCAATCGACGATCAGCCAGAAGGTGCGCCGCCTCGAGGACATGGCGGGGCACAAGCTGCTGGAACGCGGCAGCGGCGATGTTCGCCCGACCGACGCCGGTGAAACCCTGCTCGCCTACGCGCGCCGCATGCTCGCGCTCAACGACGAAATGATCGAGGCGCTATCGGGCGCGAACGTCGGCGTGACGGTCCGGCTCGGCGTGCCGGAAGACTTCGTCGGCGGACCGACGACGCACATGCTCGCGGCCTTCAATCGCAAGCATCCGCAAGTGAAGCTCGAAGTGACGAGCGGACTGGTCCGCGATCTGAGCAACAGCTACGATCGCGGCGATCTCGATCTCGTCCTCGTGAAGCAGCGGCGCAATAGCCGCGAAGCCGTCGCGACATGGCCCGAGCAATTGCGATGGATCGACAGCGCGACGAATCCGGCGATTCAACTCGATCCGATTCCGCTCGTCGCGTTTCCGCCGCGCGGGCTGTATCGCGACGACATGACCCATGCGATCGAAAGCATCGGCCGACGCTGGCGGCTCGCGTTCATCTGTTCGAGTCTGAGCGGCATCCAGGCGGCCGTCGCCGATGGTCTGGGCATCAGCCTGCTTCCGGCGCGCGCCGTATCGCCGGATCACGTCGTGCTGACAGCGAAAAGCGGCTTGCCCGCCATCGAGACAATGGATATCGCGCTGCTGCATCACCCGACTGCCGATGCCGTTGTGAAGGAACTCGCGCGGGCCTTGTCGCGCATGTTCGGGCCGCAGCGTCGTTGAGCGCGTTGTTCAAGGGACGGGCGCGAAAGGACAGTTAGTTGCATGGCTAACTAACCCATCCTCGTTCGATGAGCGGCACGTCCCACGCCGGCTCCGGACCCAGCCGCTCGGCGAGAAATTCGACCAGCGCTTTCACCTTGAGCCCTTGCCGCTGCGTCGCGGGATAGACGGCTGCGAAGTTCATTGGAGAGAGCGCGTAGTCCGGCAGAATCGGCACGAGCGAGCCATTGAGCAGCGACGCGCTCGCGACGAGCGTCGGCAGGCACACCACGCCGCCGCCCGTCAGCGCGTAGTCGTGCAGCAAGTGCACTGAATTCGAACGCACGATGCCCGGCAGTTCTATTTCGACGACCTCGCTGCCGCGCGTCATCGTCCAGCGATTGCGCGACGGATAGCCCGAGTAAAGCGCCGTCCTGTGATCGAGCAGTTCGCGCGGATGCCGCGGCGCGCCATGTTCGTTCACGTAGGAAGGCGCGGCGCAAAAGAGCCGCCGGACGGTGAAGAGACGCCGCTCGATCAGCGATTCGGAGATCGCCGGAAAGATCTGGAACGCGACGTCGAAGCCCTCTTCGATCGGATCGACGACACGGTCGTTGACGATCACGTCGAGCTGGATGCCGGGATACCGTCGATTGAATTCGGCCAGCGATGCGCCGAAGTGACCGAGCGCGAAGCCCGGCAACATCTGAATGCGCAGCCGCCCGGTCGGTGTCGCGCGCAACTCGCGCATCTGGTCGGTCAGTTCGTTGACGCGCCCCACCACTTCCGCGCAGTCTCGATAGAACGCCTCGCCGACATCGGATAGCCTGACGTGCCGCGTGCTGCGATGAAACAGCGGCACATTGAGGAATTTCTCCAACTGCTGAATGCGCGTGGTGACGACCGAACTGGCGACGCCGAGCTGCCGCGCCGCTTCCGCGAAGCTGCTGGTCTCCGCCACGCGCACGAAGGCCTCTATGCTGAGAAAACGATCCATGCTGGTCCCTTTCGAGCGTGTCCAGCATGTCAGTGTATCCGCAGCGCGCGTATGCGCTTACTCGGGCTGCTCGCCTCCGACGAGCCCCACGCCGCGCGCTTTTCCGCGCACGCGGGCGGGCGCGGTCTCTTCGAGCAGCAGGCTCACGCCGATGCCCAGAATCACCGCGCAGATCGGGAGCCAGAGAATATTCTGGATTCCGAATCGTGTAGCGACGAAACCCGCGATCGCGGGCGCCACGCCGCCGCCGAAGATCTCGCCCGCGCCGACGACGATGCCGATCGCCGTCGACACCATGCCGATCGGCGCCGCTTCCGTCGCGACCGGCCCGGACAGCAGCGAAACGAGGCCGAGCGTGAAGAACGACGCCACGAACAGCACGATGAACAGAACGAGCGGCTGCGCCCCGACGCCGCGAAACACGTACAGCATGACGGCCGTGCCCGCGAAACCGGCGATGCTCGCAAGCCGCCGTCCGACGAGATCGGAGAGTCCCGGCAACGCGAACTGGCCGACGAATCCGCCAAAGCCAATCGCCGATACGACGATGCCCATGCGCTGCGTGTCGAGCGCGAGATAGTCGGTGAGGTAAAGCGGCAGCATCGCGCCGAGCACGAAGACGCCCGTCATCGCGCAGAAGAGCGCGACCATCGCGACGGGAATGTTGCGGCTCTTCAGCACGTCGCGCCAGTTGCCCTTCGCGGCCTGCTGTTGCGCAGGCGCCGACGCCGGTTCCCGAATCACGAAGAACATCAGCACGCCGAGTATCAAGCCGGGAATGGACACGAGCGCGAACACCCAGCGCCACGACACGACGTTGAGCAGTTGCGTCGCGATGATCGGCGAAAGCGCAAGCCCGAAGAGTGCGAATCCGCTTTGCTGCAGCCCGAGATTGAAGCCGCGCCGCTTCGGATGCGAGGCGTCGGCGGTCGCGGCGAAACTCGTCGGACAGAACGAGCCTTCGGCGACGCCCATCAGCGAGCGCACGGCGAGCAGGCTGGCGAGGCCGCCCGCGACACCCGAAAATCCGGATAGCAGCGAAAACGCGATGATCGCGGGAATCAGCACTTTGCGACGTCCGATCTTGTCGGAGATGCCGCCCATCAGCGCGGCGAACACGCCCCACGACAGCCCCAGTATGCCGATGCAGTTGCCGACATCCTGCGCGGTGAGATGCAGGTCCTTCATCATTGCCGGAAAGAGCGGCGCGATCAGCCATCGATCGAGGCCGACAAGGCCGAATCCGAGCGCAAGCAGCGTCACGGCCTTCCATTCGTAGGACGTATCCCACCGGTTCGAGGTCATCTTTGTCTCCTGAGTCAGAATCGCGCGCCGCGTGGTTGAAATGCGGCATCGTCGACGCAACAGAGGGTGACTCAGACGCGCTTCGAAAAGAACGGGCGAACCGCCGAATGCGTCGTTCGCGATTCGCAAACAATGGCGCGGCTGCAGCGCTCGCCGGGCTGCGCGAAGCAGTTCGAGCGGATTTCCGCTCAACTAGGGATACTTCCGATAGACGCCCCGAACCGGAGGAAAACGCAACATGAAAACACTATCGATGATCCCGGCGCTCGCCATTGCGCTCGCCGGTTGTGCCGCAGGCGGCTCGCAGCCAGGCGCGCCGAATCTGAGCGCTGCGCAATGCCGCGATCTCACCGCGCTCAGAAACCACGCGCCGCTGACGCGCGAGCGCAATCTGAGCGAACTGGCCGCGCTCGAACGAGCGGGCTACGATCCGTCGAAATTTTTCGACCCGTACTATCCCGACGATCTGCATGCGGCGCAGCGTCAGGTCGATATCTGGTACCGGACGGAATGCCCGGAGGCGCGGACGAATTGAGGCCAAAGGGCTGTCGATATAATGGCCCTTCCGTTCAACGAGGTTATCGCATGAAATCAGTCATCGCTCTGCTCGCCGCATCCGCCATCGCAACCACCGCGTTCGCCGCCAACACCACCGAGAAGCTGCCGTCGGGTGTCGTCGTCGAGCACCTCAAGCAAGGCACCGGCGCGCAACCCACCGCCGACGACACCGTGAGCGTCAACTATCGCGGCACGCTCGCCGACGGCACCGAATTCGACAGCTCGAGCAAGCACGGCGGCCCCGCGACCTTCCCGCTCAACCGCGTGATTCCGTGCTGGACGCAAGGCGTGCAGAAGATCAAGGTCGGCGGCAAGGCGAAGCTGACCTGCCCGGCCGCAACCGCCTACGGCAGCCGCGGCGTCGGCACGATTCCGCCGAACAGCGACCTGACGTTCGAAGTCGAACTGCTCGAGATCAAGAAGTAATCGACGCACGCGCAATCGCGGACGATGCGCTTTCTAAGCGGCCTCGTCCCGCAATTGCGCGAGCGATGCACGCTGCCTGCCGTTCACGTCGAAGTTATCGTCGGCGAGCCAGCGTTCGAAGCCGCGCCGGATGCGCGGCCAGTCCTTATCGATGATCGCGTACCACGCCGTATCGCGATTGCGTCCCTTGTAGACGATCGCCTGCCTGAAGATGCCTTCGAACTCGAAGCCGAGCCGAAGCGCCGTCTTGCGCGAAGGCGCGTTCAGGCTGTCGCACTTCCATTCGTAGCGCCTGTAGCCCAAATCGTCGAAAACATAGCGCATCAGCAGATATTGCGCTTCCGTCGATATGCGCGTCTGCTTGAGCAGGGGCGAGAACGTGACGCTGCCCATTTCGATGACGCCATGCACAGGCTCGATCCGCATCAGCGCGAGCGTGCCGACCGCCTTGCCGGTCGCCGAATCGATGACCGTGTAATGCAGCGGATCGGCGGACGCGGCGGCTTTCGCCAGATAGTCGCGAAAGGTTTCGAAATCCGCGAACGGCCCGACGAAAAGATAAGTCCAGTCGCTGCCGTCCGGCGCGCGGCCGTAGGCATCGAAGAGATCGGCCGCGTGGCGATCCAAGTCGAGCGGCTCGATGCGGCAATGCCTGCCGTCGATGCCGATGCGCGCCGGGCGCTCACGCGTTTTCCAGTCCGTTACCGCTTCGCCGATCGGCTGCTGATATTCATTGGTTCTCGTCATGCGTGAAGGCGCTCCGGTTGCGTGAAAGGGCAACTCGCAGTCTAAAAGCTCGCCCATCGAAAATCGAGCGATTCTGAAATTTCGGAATGCGGCGCGTGCCGCGAACCTCGCCTTCGGAAAACTTCGCGCATCTGTTCGATCCGCTCGTCACGACCAAGCCGCGCGGACACGGACCGGCCTCGGGCTCGCGATCACGTCGCCCATCGTCGACGGATTCGGCGCGCGGATCGCGGCTGTCAATCGCGAAGAAGGTGGCGCACAATTCACCATCGCATTCGTGGCGGCGAACGGCCGGAGCATCGACAGTGCATGAAAGCATGAACGTTTCGACGCGCTGGGCACGGTCATCGAGGAACTCAAACGCAAGGAGAAACGTGATGGTCGCAAGCAGAGAAAATGAGCCCGCCCGCACGAGCAACCGCACCGCATCGGAGCGCAAGTCCGAGCTCGAGATGGTCATCACGCGAATCTTCGACGCGCCGCCGCGGCTCGTGTTCGAAGCGTGGACCACGCCCGAGCTTTTCAGGCAATGGTGGGTGCCGAAGTCGAGCGGTGCGACCCTGCTCTCGTGCGAACAGGACGTGGGTGTCGGCGGGCGCTATCGGCTGGCGTTCGCTCATCCCGAGGCATCGGCGCCCATGGCGTTCTTCGGCAGATACCTCGACGTGGTTCCGGATGCGCGCCTCGTCTGGACCAACGAGGAAAGCGACGATGGCGCCGTCACGACCGTGACCCTCGAAGAGAAAGATGGCAAGACGCTGCTCGTGATGCACGAGCTGTATCCGTCGAAGGAAGCGCTCGACGTCGCCATCGAGGGAATGGACGAAGCAATGCCCGAAACGTTCGAGCAACTGGACGAATTCCTGATTCAGCGCGGCGCGTTCCCCGGTAGGTCTTGATGAACGCAAATATGGCCCGATCAGCGCAAGCCGATCGGGCCATTTGTCATTTCGCGTGAAGTACGAGCGCGATCAGAACTGGTTCATCGTGTTGTCTTTCCCCGCCGCCTTCAAAGCCGCTTCGCCGCTGAAATACTCCTTGTGATCGTCGCCGATGTCCGAGCCGGACATGTTCTGGTGCTTCACGCACGCGATGCCCTGACGGATTTCCTTGCGCTGCACGCCCGCCACATAACCCAGCATGCCCTGGTCGCCGAAGTATTCCTTGGCGAGATTGTCGGTCGACAGCGCGGCCGTGTGATACGTCGGCAGCGTGATCAGATGATGGAAGATGCCCGCTTCGCGCGACGCGTCGGCCTGGAAGGTGCGGATCTTTTCATCGGCGAGCTGCGCGAGTTCGGTCTGATCGTATTCCACGCTCATCAACTGGGCGCGGTCGTAGGCCGAAACATCCTTGCCCGCGGCCTTCATCGCGTCGTACGCCTGCTGGCGGAAGTTCAGCGTCCAGTTGAACGACGGGCTGTTGTTGTACACCAGCTTGGCGTTCGGAATGACCTTGCGGATCTCGCTGACCATGCCGCCGATCTGCGCGATATGCGGTTTCTCGGTTTCGATCCACAGCAGGTCGGCGCCGTTCTGCAGCGCGGTGACGCAATCCAGCACGCAGCGCGCCTCGCCCGAGCCGGCGCGGAACTGGAACAGGTTGCTCGGCAGGCGCTTGGGACGCAGCAGCTTGCCGTCACGCTTGATGATGACGTCGCCATTGCCCAGTTCGTCCGCCGTCAGTTCTTCGCAATCGAGGAACGAATTGTATTGATCGCCCAGGTCGCCCGGTGTGCGCGTCACGGCAATCTGCTTGGTGAGGCCCGCGCCGAGCGAATCGGTACGCGCCACGATGATGCCGTCGTCGACACCGAGTTCCAGGAACGCGTAACGGATCGCGCGAATCTTGGCGAGGAAATCCTCGTGCGGCACGGTGACTTTCCCGTCCTGGTGACCGCACTGCTTCTCGTCGGACACCTGATTTTCGATCTGGATGCAGCACGCGCCCGCTTCGATGAACTGCTTGGCAAGCAGGTACGTCGCTTCCGCGTTGCCGAAACCCGCGTCGATGTCGGCGATGATCGGCACGACGTGCGTCACGTGGTTGTCGATCTTTTCCTGAATGGCGGCCTTGGCAGCGCCTTCAGCCGCATCGAGCTGACGGAACAGGCCGCCGAGCTCACGCGCGTCGGCCTGGCGCAGGAACGTGTACAACTCGCGGATCAGCGCGCTGACCGAGGTTTTTTCGTGCATCGACTGATCCGGCAGCGGACCGAACTCGGAGCGCAGCGCGGCGACCATCCAGCCGGACAGATAAAGGTAACGGCGCTCGGTGCTGTTGAAGTGCTTCTTGATGGAGATCATCTTCTGCTGGCCGATGAATCCGTGCCAGCAACCGAGCGACTGCGTGTACTTCGACGGGTCAGCGTCGTAGGCGGCCATGTCGGCACGCATGATTTTCGCCGTGTACTTCGCGATGTCGAGGCCCGTCTTGAACTTGTTCTGCGCACGCATGCGCGCGGCATATTCGGGATTGATGGCACTCCACGCGCTGCCGTGATTCTCTTTCAAACCGGCAACTGCCTTGATGTCGTCTTGATACTGGGCCATGTGACTCTCCTAAGAACAAAGCGCGTTAGATGAATAGTCGAAGCGAAACCGCATGACTACATGGTAATGCCCTTTCTTCGCTGGCGAGCCAAGTCTTATATAAGACACAAGACAGTATTTATCGTTTCAAATCAACGAGATGGCCGATCGTTTTTGCGATGCAAAACACGCTTTCAAGCCGCGAAAAGTCAAAGCGCCGCACGCGCGACGCGTGTCCCGCGATGTGAAACGCGCTTTCGAAAAATGGATGCGTGCGGCGAGCCGCCGGGATCACTCGACCGCGGCCAGCGCCAGATCGATTCCCGATTGACGGATGCCCGTTGCGGCAGCCGGGGCGAGGCCATCGTCGGTGATGACCTGATCGAAGCTTTCGAGACTCGCTACCTTGTATAGCCCGACCGTGCCGTATTTCGAACTCGCGACCGTGAGCACGTTGCGCGAGGCGGCTTCCATCGCAGCGAGCTTGACTTCGACTTTCGGCGCGGAAGGCGTGGTCACGCCACGGCGCAAGTCCCACGAACTCGCCGAGATGAACGCGACGTCGAGCACGACCTGACGCAGCGTCGCCGCCGCGAGCGTGCCGACGCTCGAAAGGTTCCGGTGATCGAGCTGTCCGCCGATGTGTATGACGTTCACATGCGTCGCGCTGGCGAGTTCGCGCACGATCTGGAAGTCGTTGGTCACGACCGTCATGTCCGACAGCTCGACGATATGCGGCACGAACGACAGCATGGTCGTGCCGGCATCGAGATAGATCGACATGCCGGAGCGCAGACCTTCTGCGGCGCGGCGCGCGATGGCCTGCTTCTGCGGCTGTTCGACGACCGCCTTCGACTGATGGCTCGGCTCGCTGTTCAGATGACTCGCGATCCGCACGCCGCCCGGCACCGTATAGACGAATCCGGCTTCCTCGAGTGCGGCGATATCGCGCCGGACCGTCATGTGCGAACAGTTGAACGATTCCATCAGCTGATGCACCGACAGCACCTTGTCCCGGCGCAACTGGCGCAGCATGGCCTCGCGCCGCTGATCGGGAATCAGCGGGACATCGGATGCATCGGGTTTGGCCTGGCTCGACATGAGAAAACCTTCATTAAGCGCCCCGGCGCGCGGGCTCGCCGGGGGTCGCCTATCTTAGCCGATGAACATGTTGATGAGCAGCACCCCCGCGAGCCCGACCAGCGACTGCACGCACAGCATCAGCGTCCACGTCCGCAGGGTCTGCGAGACCGTCAGCTGGAAATACTCCTTGAAAAGCCAGAAGCCGGAGTCGTTCACATGCGACAGCATCACCGCGCCGGATGCGGTCGCGAGCACCATCAGTTCCGGCGAGACGCCCGGATGCGACATAAGCAGCGGCGCGACGATGCCCGAAGCCGCCACCGTCGCGACCGTCGCCGAGCCGACGCACACGCGCAGCAGCGCGGCGATCACCCATGCCAGCACGAGCGGGCTCACGGCCCAGCTCGCCGTGTGCGTGACGATGATGGTGTCCAGATGGATCGATGTAAGCATCTGCTTGAAGCCGCCGCCCGCGCCGAGAATCAGCAGGATCGCCGAGAGCGGCGCGATGCCCTTGCCGATCATCTTCTGCATGTCCGCGAGCGGGAATCGCGCCTTGATGCCGAGCGCGAAGAACGCGAAGATCACCGCGGCAAGCAGCGACAGGATCGGATCGTTGAGCGACTGGAAGAACACGTATTGCCCGGTGCCCTTCGTGCTGTAGTCCATCCCGACGGTGCCCGCGAGCATCAGTCCGGGCGGAATCAGCAGGCACAGCACGGACAGCGCGAGCGACACGTCGGTGGCGTTCTCCGCATCGGTGCGCGTGCCGCCCGGGCCCTTCGAAAGATCGGGCGCCGGGCCGAAGCTGCGTCGCGCGAACGCGGTGAAGAGCGGACCGGTAATCACCGCCGCCGGAATCGCGATGATGAGACCGTAAAGCAGCGTGAGGCCGGTGTTGGCGTGATACGCGGTCACGGCGAGCGTCGGCGCCGGATGCGGCGGCAGCAGACCGTGCGACACGTAAAGGCCGGCTGCGAGCGGCAAGCCGATATACAGCAGATGGCTGCCGGTGCGCCGCGCGATCGTATAGACGAGCGGCGCGAGCATGATGAAGCTCACGTCGAACAGATGCGGCATGCCGATCAAGAGCGCCGCCGCGCAGACCGTCCACGGCGCGAGCCACAACGGCCGCTTGCCGACGAACGCATTCGCGATGCGGTCCGCGCCGCCCGTGCCGATCATGATGCCGCCCAGCACCGCGCCCAGACCCACGACCGGCCCGGTGCGCGCCAGCGCGCCGCCGAAGCCCTTCGTGAAGCTGTCGATCGCGTGCTCCGGCGTCACGCCCGCCGCGAGCCCGAGTCCGAGCGCGACCAGCGTCAGCGCGATGAACGGACTCAGCCTGTATCGCGCGATCAAAACGATCAGCACGACAATCGCGATCACGGCCATCGTGATCGTCCCGAATTCTCCCCGCATGGTGTCCCCTTCCTGATTCAGTGTCGAATGATTTCGTCGTTATCGGAACGTGCGGCGCTCAGGCGCAGCCCGTCGTCCATGCGCTCAACAGCGCTTCGTCGGGGTTGTACAGATCGGCGATCGTGATGAGTTCGCCCGCCTTCACATCGCGTGCGAGCGTCGTGTGAGCCGCGAGATACAGCGGCGCGACATCGGCGGGGGCGTTCCTGCGATCGAGCAGCACGGCCTGCACGCCGGTCACGTCGTGATGATGGCCGCCCATGTGGAGCACCGTGCCCGCGGCGATATCCACGTTCGCGCGGCCCGCCAGCACGACGCATTGCGCCGGCTTCGCCGCGCCCGACGGACGCCCGTGCAGCACCGCGTCGAGCAGCGTGATCGGCGTCTCGACGCCCATGAAGTGATACGGCAGATACAGGCACGCGTAGCGGCCGTTGCGGCTCACGACGTGGCCCTTTTGCGCGAGCAGTTCCCACGTCGGCGCATCGAAGGTACGCACGACGACGAACACGCCGCCCGCGAAGCTCGCCTCGTCGGGACGGCGCAGCATGTTGAACACGTCGATGACGCCCGAGCGCGACAGCACGCCGCCGTCTTCGCGCAGCGCGTAGATGTCGGCAAGTTCGGTCGTGCGCGCGACCGGGTAATGCAGCAGTTCGACGTCGGATACGAGGTTCGTGTTCGTCGCGACGACGCTCATCTCGCAGTAATCCGCCGTCGCCGATGTCTTGCGGCCGCGCAGCGCTTCGCGGCGCGCGGCGAGCGTCGCGGGAATGTCGTCGCCGAGCGACATGAGGCCGGCGAGTTCCGGCGCTTCGAACGTCTGATCGAGCTGTGTGACCTTGCCGGTCGCATCGTCGAACACGAGGTCGTATTCGCTCGACTTGCCCGCCGCGACGACATCGAGCCCCAGCACGCGCGCCCACGTCACCCAGCCGATCAGGTTCGACGGCTGATCGCCGTCCGCCGTCGTGTAGACGACGCCCTGGCGCTGGGCGAGCCGCGCGAGCGACACGCCCGCGACCGAATCGACTTCCTTGCTCACCATCGCGACGTGGCGCTTTGCGATGAGCGCCGCGACCGCCACGCGATAGCCCACCGACGGATTGCCGGTCGCTTCGACGAGGATGTCGTACTGCGCCGAGGCGATCAGCGCGACGTCGGCGACGAGCGCGATCTTGCCGGCGTCGAGCGCGGCGACGCTCGCGGCATCGGCGCATTCGACGAGCGCGGCTTCATCGAAACCCAGCTCGATGCACATCGCGCGCAACCCGGCGACGTCGAGATCGCACAGGACCGCCGGAAAGAGGCGCGCCATCAGCCGCGTCTGCGCGAGCAGCGTGCGGGCGAAACCGCCCTTCGCGCCGGTCAGCGCGTAACGCACCGGCTGGCCCGCGTGCGCCGACGAAGCCGGGGAAAACAGAAGTTCGAAGTTCATCTTGGGATCCGCGCAAAAAAGCGTTGCCGACGCACGTTAGCCGGCGAACGGGGTGACAGGTCGCGGACACAGCCCGCGCCCAATGGAGCAGACGTTAACGCTCTTTATCATTACAGTCAATTTTTTTAACATCGATTAACACGGAACGTTCACTGCCCCGTACAATCGGCCGCCGGAGGGAACACCATGCAAACAAGCCATCGCCGTCCCGTTCTGGGATGCATCGCCGACGATTTCACCGGCGCCACCGACCTCGCCAGCACGCTGGTGCGCGGCGGCATGCGTACGATCCAGACCATCGGCGTGCCAGCATCCGCCGTGCTCGACGATGTCGACGCGCTCGTCGTCGCGCTCAAATCGCGCACCATCGCTGCGGACGACGCCATCGCGCAGTCGCTCGCCGCGCTCGACTGGCTGCGCGGCCAGGGCTGCCGTCGGTTTTTCTTCAAGTACTGCTCGACCTTCGATTCGACCGATGCGGGCAACATCGGACCGGTTGCCGAGGCGCTGCTCGATGCGCTCGCCGACGGCGGCAAAGGCGACTTCGCGATCGCCTGCCCGGCGTTTCCGGAGAACGGGCGCACCGTGTATCGCGGACATCTGTTCGTCGGCGACGCGCTGCTCAACGAATCCGGCATGGAGAACCATCCGCTCACGCCGATGCGCGATCCCAACCTCGTGCGCGTGCTGCAGCGTCAGTCGAAGTCGACAGTCGGCCTGATCGCGAGCGCGACGGTCGCGGCGGGCGCCGATGCCGTGCGCGACGCGATCGCGAAGCTGCGCGCCGACGGCGTGCGCCTCGCCATCGCCGATGCGCTCACCGATGCCGACCTGCGCACGCTCGGCGAAGCGTGCGCTGAGTTGCCGCTCGTCACGGGCGGCTCGGGCGTCGCCATCGGATTGCCGGAAAATTTCCGCCGCGCGGGACTGATCGAGCCGAACGACAAGGCCGCCGATCTTCCGGCCGTCAGCGGCCCGGCGCTCGTTCTGGCAGGCAGCGCGTCGAAGGCAACCAACGCGCAGGTCGCGGAATGGCTCGAGACGCGCCCCGCGTACCGCATCGATCCGCGTGCGCTCGCGCGTGGCGAAGCCGTCGTCGAGGCAGCGCTCGCTTTCATCGATACGCACGCGATGCAGCCGGTGCTGGTCTATGCGACCGCCGCGCCCGACGAAGTGAGCGAAGTGCAACGCGAGCTGGGCGTCGCGGCGGCGGGCAAGCTCGTCGAGGATGCGCTCGCCGCCATCGCCCGCGAGGCGAAGGCGCGCGGCGTGCGCAAGTTCGTGGTGGCGGGCGGCGAGACCTCGGGCGCGGTGGTGCAGGCGCTCGGCGTCGACATGCTGCAGATCGGACCGCCGATCGATCCGGGCGTGCCCGTCACGGTCGCGCTCGGCGAGACGCCGCTCGTGCTCGCGCTCAAGTCGGGCAACTTCGGCGCACGCGATTTCTTCGCGAAGGCCCTGCGCTATGCCGAAGGAGAACGTTCGTGATGACCGACGCGAAATTGCGCGAGGAAATCTGCGCGGTCGGCGCGAGCCTCTATGCGCGCGGCTATACCGTGGGCAGCGCGGGCAATATCAGCGCGCGCTGCGACGATGGCTGGCTCATCACGCCGACCGACGCCTGTCTCGGGCGGCTCGATCCGGCGGACATCGCGAAGGTCGATGCGCAAGGCCGGCATGTGTCGGGCGCGCGGCCATCGAAGACGCTGGAACTGCATCGCCGAATCTACGAAAACAACGCCGACACGCGCGGCATCGTGCATACGCATTCCACTTCGCTCGTCGCGCTGACGCTCGCGGGCGTATGGAGCGATGAAGACGTGCTGCCGCCCATCACGCCGTACTACGTGATGAAGGTCGGGCATGTGCCGCTCGTGCGATACCGGCGTCCGGGCGACCCGCAGGTGGCCGCGGAAATCGCGCGGCGTGCGTCGTCCGTGCGGGCCGTATTGCTCGAACGGCTCGGGCCGGTAGTGTGGGAACGCAGCGTCTCGCACGCTTCGTATGCGCTCGAGGAACTCGAAGAAACCGCGCGTCTGTGGCTCATGACGACGCCGCGCCCCGCTCCGCTGGATCAGTCCGCCATCGCTGACTTGTGCGCGACTTTTGGCGTGCGCTGGTAGCGGCGCAGCAAGCGAATCGGTGAGATGTGCGTTCGATCGTCGACAGAACGCCGTCGCGATCAGAACTTGTGCACCAGGCCGATCCCGATGCCGCGCGAGTCGCTGCCGGGCGCGACCGAAAGGGCCGAACGCTCATCCCTTGCCGAGCGGCGGCCGGCTCGGAAATCCCGCGAGATTGCTCAACTGGGCCAGCTCATTGGAAGCTTCGAGCAGCAGGACCGAATACTCGTGAATCTTCTCGGCGGTCAGCCGCACGCGCGGACCGGCCAGGCTGATCACGCCAACGCAGCGCGAGCCGCTGACCACAGGCACGGCCACCGCCGACATGCGCGGCGCAAACACCTCGTCGATCATCGCGTAGCCACGCACGCGCGCCGCGTGCAGGAAACCGAGTAGCGCCTTGAGCGTCGTCGGCGCATTGGGTCCGAACTCGTTCGGCTGCCCGAAGCCCTGCTTCAGCACGAGCGCGGCCGCGCGTTCATCGGACATCGTCATGAGCCATGCGTGTCCGGTCGATGTGCACGAAAGCTGCGCTGCCTGGCCCATGTCGGGATCGTAGCGAAAGCCGGTGCGTTGCCCGTCTGCCTTCCCTACCCAGATGATCGCTTCACCGTCCACCAGCGACAGACGCGCCAGTTCGCCGGTCCGCGCGGCGACGCGTTCGATGATCGGCTGGGCGATATCCGCGATGCCCGTGAGGCTCAGGAATTCCAGCCCGTTCGATGTCATCCGCATGGTCAGGATGTAGCGGCCCTGATCGGCCATCTGCCTGACATAGCCGCCTTCGACGAGCTCGACGAGCACGCGGTGGCATGTGCTGCGCGGCAAGCCGAGCGCATCGGCGATGGCCAAAAGGCCCGCGCCTTCGCCTTGCGACGCGAGAAAGTCGAGGACACGCAGACCGTTTTTCAGCGACATCGTTTGGCTATTTTCGTGATATGAAACGCAGTTCCGGTGCGGAACGCCTCGCTTTGGCAGCGCAAACAATAGCATCTGTTCGTCACCAGAAACGAACGTTTGAAGATACCGAAAACTCAGGAGACGTCATGTCAGTCATCGCTGACCCAAACATTGCCGCGAGCGAACGATCCGCACAGGCTCACTTGATGGCGCGTCGCGCGGTGGCGGGCGCCACCGTCGGTACGGCGCTGGAATGGTTCGACTTCGCGTTGTACGGCGTGGCCGCGGCCACGATCTTTCCCAAGCTGTTCTTCCCGTCCCTCGACCCGACCGCCTCACTGCTCGCATCGCTCGCGAGCTTCTGGGCCGGGCTTGCCGCGCGGCCCCTCGGCGCGGTGATCTGCGGCATGCTCGGCGATCGCTGGGGACGCCGCAACCTCATGCTGATAACGGTCTCGGTGATGGGCGCGTCGTCGTTCCTGATGGGACTGCTGCCCACTTATCAGCAAGTCGGCATCCTCGCGCCCACGTTGCTGGTCTCGTTGCGCATCGTTCAGGGTTTCGCGCTCGGCGGGGAATCGACGGGCGCGCAATTGATGGCCGTCGAACACGCATCCGCTTCGAAGCGCGGGCTGTATTCGGGCCTGCTCGGCATTTGCTCGCCGCTCAGCCAGATACTCGCCAATCTCGCGCTCTTCACGTTGTCCGCCTTGCTGTCGGCCGATGACTTCGAATCGTTCGGATGGAGAATCCCGTTCCTCGCGAGTTTCGTGCTCGTGCTGCTCGGCATCTATATCCGCATGAAGGTCAGCGAGACGCCGGCATTCGAGGCGCTCAGGAAGAAAGGCGAAGGCGCGCGCGCCGCGAATCCGCTCGGCGTCGTATTCAAGTTCCACTGGCGCACCGCGCTGCGCCTCACGCTGTTCTTCTGCGGCCCGGCTGCGCTGTTCTATCTGATCGTGGTGTTCTCGCTCAGCTATCTGACGAAGAACCTCGGCGTGCCCAAACAGACCGGCTTCATGCTGCTGATGGTCGCCAATGTCTGCGCCATCGTGGGCGCTCTGGCGGGCGGCTATCTGAGCGACCGGATCGGGCGCAAGCGCGCGCTGATGATCGGCTCCTTCTGCACGCTGATCTGCTGCCTGATCTACTTTCCGATCCTCAATCAGCACTCCATCGCCATGACGATGGCCGTGATGGGCGCCTTCCTCGGCTTCACACAGTTCCAGAGCGGCATTCAGCCGGTGTGGTTCGCAGAATCGTTTCCGACCGAAGCGCGCTACACGGGCTCCGCGCTGTCCTACTCCGGCGCCAATCTGCTCACCGGCGGACCGATGCCGATCGTCGCGGTCGCGCTGCTCAATGCCTTTCACGGTTCACCGTGGGCCATCGTCGCTGTCTGCGGCTCGCTGAACCTGCTTTCCTTCCTCATGATCGCGACGTCGCGGGAAACCAAAGACACGTCCCTCGAACGCAGCGCTACCCACTGACACCATGGCTCGCAAACTCTACATTCTCAACGGCTCCAATCTGAATATGCTCGGCGCACGGGAGCCGCACATCTACGGGCATACGACGCTAAAGGACATCGAACAGAACTGTCTCGCGCTCGGCGAGACGCTCAAGTTCGACTGCGTATTCCGTCAGACCAACAGCGAAAGTCAACTGATCGACTGGATTCAGGAGGCGTTCTTGCAGGACGCCGCGCTGATCATCAACCCGGCAGGTTTTTCGTTCGGGCGGATTCCGGTGCTCGACGCGGTCAAGCTGATTCGCCGGCCGGTGGTGGAAGTGCACATCACGAACATTCATCGGCGCTCAGAGGAGTATCGCCATTCGACGATCTCGGTGGCCGCCACCGCGGTCATCTGCGGAGCCGGCGCGAACGGCTACTTGCTCGCGATCCGCGCGGTCGACGACCTCTGGGGCGATCAAAGCTGAGTCTCGCAATACGCGGCCGCTGCGTCCGTCAACGCAAGGCCGCGCAATTCTTCCGGCGACGCCCAATGCACGGCGATGATCTCGCGATTATCGAGCCGCAATTCGGGCATCGCATCGAGATGCAGCTCGAAGAAATGCACGGTGTCGCGCCGCCCGTCCCATATGCCGCACGCGCTGCCCGCAGGGCGTAGCGGATGCGACGTGAGGCCGATCTCTTCTTCGAGTTCGCGCAGCGCCGCGGCATGAGGCGTCTCGCCCGGGTCGATACTTCCGCCGGGCAAGTTCCATTCGAGCCGATACGACGGCTTCACCAGGAGGAGCATCGATCCGACGTAGATCGCCACGAGCGCGCCTTCGTGCTCAGGCTGTCGAAGGCTCCACCACGCGCGCGCGAGCCGGAACGCGACGCGAAGCATCACGCGCCAGACAGAGTCGATCAGCGTGGCCGGCCGCGCCTGGTCGTGATTGCGCGTGGGGGCTCGCTCCTTTCGTTGCATCGTCAGAGAGTCTTTCCGTTTCGTTGCGTTCATGCGGCACAGTTTATCGCGCGTGCTCATGCAGCCTGAACCGCGTCACCGCGCAATCTGAACACCGCCACCGCGTCACGCAGCGACGCGGACTGTTCCGCCAGCGCGTGCGCGGCCGCGGACGCCTGCTCGACCAGCGCGGCATTCTGCTGCGTGACTTCGTCCATTTGCGTCACGGCCAGATTGACTTGCTCGATGCCGCTGCGCTGCTCTTCCGACGCCGCCGAAATCTCGCCGACGACGCCCGTCACGCGTTGCACCGAACCGACGATATCGGCGATGATCGCGCCCGCATCGCGCACCAGCGCCGCACCGGTTTCGACGCGGCCCGTCGACTGTTCGATCAGCACCTTGATCTCCTTCGCCGCCGACGCGCTGCGTTGCGCGAGCGAGCGAACTTCGGCCGCGACGACCGCAAAGCCGCGCCCTTCCTCGCCGGCGCGCGCTGCTTCCACGGCCGCGTTCAACGCGAGGATGTTGGTCTGGAACGCGATGGCATCGATGACGGCGATGATCTCGCTCACCTTGCCCGAGCTTTCGGAGATGCCTTGCATGGTCTCGATGACCTGCTCCATCGTGTCGCCACCGGACGCAGCGGTTTGCCATGCGGTTTGCGCGAGCGACGACGCGGCGGCCGCGTGCTCCGCGTTCTGCCGCACGGTCGCCGTGATTTCTTCCATGCTGGCCGCGGTTTCCTGCAGCGATGCGGCCTGTTCCTCGGTACGCGAGGACAGATCGAGATTGCCCGATGCGATCTGCGCGCTCGCGGTCGCGACGCCTTCCGCGTTATGACGCACCTGCCCGACCACCTTCGCGAGACTCGTCTGCATGTGCTTGAGCGCGACGAGCAGTTCCGCGATTTCGTCCTTGCCGCGCGCATCGACCTCGAGCGACAGATCGCCCGTTGCAACAGCCTGCGCGCAGCCCAGCGCACGATTGAGCGGACGCGACACGCTGCGGCTGAACACATATCCGCCGATGAGCGCGAGCGCCAGCACGACGAGCATCAACGCGATGCTGGCGAACGATGCCTGCCGCGCATCGGCGTCGGCTTGCGCGGAGACGCGGGCGCTGTCGGCGGCGATTTTCCTCGCGGCCTGTTCGAGCAGCTCGGCCGGTTCACGGTCGACGCCTGCAACTGCGCTATCCCCGGCAGATGCCTCGAATCCCGCCGACTTGAACGCTTCGAAGCCGCGCCGGTATCCCGTGCCCATCGCGAGGTGCGCGGACGCGAATCGCTCGATCAGATCGCGGCCTTCTCCTGCGGGCAGCGTGCGCTTGAGTTCGTCCGCGAGCTTGTTGACGGTGCGCTCGCGGGTTTCGAAAGCGCTCCAGTACTTCTCCAGCTTCTGCGGATCCTTGCCGCGCAGGAGCGTGTCCTTCCACTCCTGCACCTGCAGCTTGAACGTGACGAGCATCTCCGAAACCATGCGCTCGCTGGCGACGTTGGCCGCGACTTCGGTGCGGTACGCGTCGATGGAGCCGTTGAGCGCGAAAATGCCATAGAGGGCGCCGGCGAACATCAAAACGAGCGCGGCGGCGAATGCGAGGGGAATCTTGAGACTGAGTTTCATCGGGAAAGTGTGGATAGACGCTGCGAGCGCTTTGGGAAGCGGATCGCTGGTTTATCGGCAACCCCGGCCGGAACTGGAGGGCGGCGAGCCCGAAAAACGCCATGAGCCGCCCGTTTGGGATCAGTTACGGACGGCCATTCCATCGACGAACCCGGCTATTCTGAAATGGCGCTTTGGCCCCCGCCTCGGCGCGCTCGCAACGCATGGCCCGCCCTCTCTCACGGCGGGCTTTTTCTCGTATCGGTGACAGATTGAGCAAAGAATTGACGGTAATCGACCGCCATATTCAAGACTGCAAGGGGATGATCGCCCGGCAGCAGACGCGCCTCGCAAAGCAAAGGCAACTCGGACGCGAAGATCAGTCTTCCGCGTATCTTCTACGCTGCCTGCAACATAACCTGCATGCACTGATCGGCGCGCGCGTCGCGTTTTGCTCTTCCGACGTGCGGGATTTGTCCCTTCCGTCCCTCTGATCACGATGCAAAGCGCCGTGAGCGCTTCATACGAGTCTCGCTCTCCACACGCCTGAGCATTTTTACGTCGTCTTCATGTGCGCGGGTTTATGCTGAAGTGCTTGCTTCGCCACGCGTCCATAAAGGAGTCGACATGGTCAGCGCGCTGTCAGCCTTCATCGCGCGATTGGGCTTCGCGAGAACCGCGCCGGGCCGCGTCGCGCCATTCGGCGAGAGCCGTCATGTGATGGTTCACGTAACCATCGACGCAAAACATGCCACGCCGCTGCGCCGCTCGCTCGTGCGCGACTGCGTGGGCGAACCGTGGACGATACGCGTCACGCCACTGCACGAACGCGATCGCGTCCGGCTCACGCTGATCCTGCCGCGAACGGCCCTCCACGGCGCGATCGATCGTCTGTCCGACGTCGCGCCATCGGCAAAAGTAAGCGGCTTGCTCGAAGTTCCGGACACGCCTTCCGATGCCTGGCGCAACCTCATGGAACGCAGCGTTTCGATCGGCGGTGATTCGGCGGCGCATATCGTCAAGCCGCGCGACGAACCGACTTCGCTATCCGGCCTGCTGACGCCGGAGCACATATTGCTCGGCGCGGATATCGCGAATCGGGACGCGCTTTTCAGCACGATCGGACGCTTCGTCGACGATCGATATGGATTCGCGGCGGATCAAGTCACGTCATGCCTCGCGGCCCGCGAGGCGCTCGGTTCGACCGCGCTTGGCGAAGGCGTTGCCGTCCCGCACGGACAACTCGAAGAAGTGAATCAGGCGATGGCGCTATATATCCGCCCCGCAGCGCCGATTCCCTACGCCGCGCCCGATGGAAAGCCCGTAACGGATGTGATCGCCCTCTTCGTTCCCGAGCGCGTGAGCATGACGCATCTGCATTTGCTCGGTGAAGTCGCGGAGCACTTTTGCGATCATCGGTTCCGCGAGCAACTTCATTTCTGCCGCAATGCGACTGCGGTATGCAGGCTTTTCGCGGATTTCCCCGTCAGCGGACCCGCGCGAAGCGCGACGTAATTTATTTCGCCATCCTACTTTTCTTCCGCCTGCGGAACTTCGATCGGCTTCACTTCGACGGGTGCGGTGCCATCCTTTTTGATCCCGAGCTTGTCCGCCGTCTTCGGGGATACATCGACGATCCGGTTCTTCGCATAAGGACCGCGGTCCTTGATCTCGACGACATCGCTGTTGCCGTTCTCGAGATTCGTGACGCGCGCCTTGGTGCCGAGCGGAAGGGTCTTGCTCGCGGCCGCGTTGGACTGCGGATCCATGTGTGTGCCATCGGCCATTTTTTTCTTGTAGAACTTGCGGCCGTAGTACGAAGCCTCGCCCTTGCGCGGCTTGCCTGAGCGATCGATCCCGCTTGCATGCGCGGCCTTCGCCTTGGTGTGATGACGATGATGATTCGGCGATGCCGTCTCGTGCGCCGCATAAGCGCTGCTCAAACACGTCGACATCAACACGCATACGAATGCCCGAAGCCGCTTCATGTTCTTATCCTCTCGAATCCGATGTCTCGACTTTGCATCGGCGTAGCAGACTTCGGACCGTTTCCCTCTGCGCAATACGCTTGTATAGTGCGAGAGCCCACGATACTGTCGATGAGAGGAACCGTATGAATCAGAAGAACAAGAGGCGTCTTTTGCTCACCGGCGGCATGGCGGCGGCGGCGCTGTGCATTGCCGGATGCACGACCACGGGTCCGTCGTCCGGCGAAACCGCAGCCGGCACGGCCGATCGCGATCGCGCCATCGACGCCGCCGTCGATGCGACGCTGCAACGGTTATATGTTTCCGTGAACGGCTCGCGCGAACTCGTGAGCAAAGCGCGCGGCGTGCTCGTTTTTCCTCGCGTGATCGCGGCGGGCTTCTGGTTCGGCGCGCAATATGGCGAAGGCGCATTGCGTATCGATGGCCGCACCGACGGCTACTACAGCACGGCGGGCGGCTCGTTCGGCTTGCAGATTGGCGCGCAATCGAAAGCGATCATCTATGTGTTCCTGACCGACGATGCGCTCGCGCAATTCCGTCGGCGCGACGGCTGGGCGGCCGGCACCGATGCGACCGTCGCGGTCGCCAGGCTCGGCGCGAACGGCCAGCTCGATACGACCACGGCCACCAATCCCGTCGAGGTCTTCGTGCTGACGAATGCCGGTCTCATGGCCGGCGTGTCGCTCGAAGGCACGAAGGTCAGCCGGCTGAGTCCGTAACCGCGCTCACAGATCCTTCACCAGACGAAGCGCGTCATAGATCGCGGCGTGCGTGTTGCGCGCCGATACGGCATCGCCGATTCTGAAAAGCTGGAACTGTCCTTCGGGATTCGTCTCTCCGCTCTGCGGCCTGCCGTCGATGAGTTCGTCGTAATTCACCGCGCCGCGGTTTTTCGATAGCGGCTTGAGCTCGAAGTAAAGCTCGTCCATCGGAATCGTGCCGTGATTGACGACGATCTGATCGTGACGCTGCTCCTTCGTCACGCCGCCGTAATCGCTGCCGATGGTCGCCACCAGTTCACCGCCTTCGCGACGCACCGATTCCAGCCGGAACGTCACCGTGAAGGTGGTCGCGAGCTTTTGCAGCGAGCGCATGTAGGGCACGAGATTCATGCTCATGACTTCGGGCGAGAACGAGCGGTCGGGCGTCATCACTTCCACCTTGCCGCCCGCCTGCGCGATCGTTTCGGCAGCCTGAAGCGCGGCGTGATCGCCGGCATCGTCGAAGATGAGCACGTTCGCGCCGGGCTTCACGTCGCCGGAAATGATGTCCCACGACGAGACCACATGCTCGTTGCCTTCGCTGCAAACCTCCGTGTGCGGCATGCCGCCGGTCGCGACGATCACTACATCGGGTTGCGCCGCGCGCACCGTTTCCTTATCCGCCCACGTATTGAACTTGAACCGCACGCCGAGCTTTTCGCACTGCGCCATGCGCCAGTCGATGATGCCCATCATCTCCTTGCGGCGGACGTTCTGCGCGGTGAGACGAATCTGGCCGCCGGGATCGTTCATCGCTTCGAGCACGACGACGTCATGCCCGCGCTCGCCCGCGACGCGCGCCGCTTCGAGTCCCGCCGGCCCCGCGCCGACGATGACGATCCTGCGCTTCGTCGCGGCCGGCGCGATGGTGTGCGGCATCTCGAGCTCGCGGCCCGTCGCGGCATTGTGGATGCACAGCGCCATGCCGCCCTGATAGATGCGATCGAGACAATAGTTCGCGCCCACGCACGGACGGATGTCGTCCTCCCTGCGCTCGATGATCTTGCGCACGATATGCGGATCGGTCATGTGCGCGCGCGTCATGCCGACCATGTCGAGCTTGCCGGCTTCGATCGCATAGCGCGCCGTGGCGACGTCCTGAATGCGCCCGGCATGAAACGTCGGAAAGTCCGTCGCCCGCCTGATCTCGCCCGCGAACTCCAGATGCGGCGCGCTCTTCATGCCCATGATCGGGATCACGTCGGTCAGGGCGGCATCCGTTTCCAGATGCCCGCGAATGACGTTGAGAAAATCGACGAGACCGCTGTTCTTGAGGCGCATCGAAATCTCGATGCCCTCTTCCTTCGTGATGCCGCCCGCGAGCATTTCATCGGCCGTATAGCGAAGGCCGACGAGAAAGCGCTCCCCGACGCGCTCGCGAATCGCGCGCAACACATCGAACGTGAAGCGCATGCGGTTATCGAGCGAACCGCCATATGGACCTTCGAGCGTATTCGTCAGAGGCGACCAGAACTGGTCCATCAAATGACCATACGATTCGATCTCCATCCCGTCGAGCCCGGCTGCTTTCATGCGCTCGGCCGCATCCGCGAAATCGCGCACGATGCGTTCGATGTCCCAGTCTTCCAGCTTCTTCGGGAAGGTCCTGTGCGCAGGCTCGCGGCAATGCGAAGGCGACACCGCGGGCAGCCAGTCGCCCGTGTCCCAGCGCGTGCGCCGGCCCAGATGCGTCAGCTGGATCATCACCTTCGCGCCGTGCTCGTGACATTCGTCGACGAGATCCTTCATCCACGGCACCACTTCGTCCTTGTACGCGAGGATGTTGTTGAAAACCGGCGGACTGTCCTTCGAAACCGCTGCGGAGCCGGCTGTCATCGTCAACGCGATTCCCGCTTTCGCCCTTTCGACGTGATACGCCCGATAACGCTCCTTCGGCATCCCGTCGTCGGCGTAAGCCGGTTCATGCGAGGTCGTCATGATCCGGTTTCGAAACGTGAGATGTTTCAGCGTATAGGGCTGCAGCAGCGGATCCGTGGACATGAGCGCCTCTTCGAAGCAAGTGGGAACGAACGCCGGTTGTGAATCAAGCGTAGAAGCTCTGTACACATGTGTCAAGTAGAGAGACAATGGTGTACAGCCGAACGCATACAGGAAAAAACGAAATGGATCAGACCCTCGACGCGGTGCGCGGCTCCGCCGACATGTGGCTGGACGCGGCGTACGAAGGGCTTCTCGAAGGAGGCGTGGATGCGGTCCGCATACTTCCGCTCGCGAAGAAGCTGAATCTTTCGCGCACGAGTTTTTACTGGTTCTTCAAGGACCGCGAGGAACTGCTTGCCGCGTTGCTCGGCCGATGGAAGCAGAAGAACACCGGCCACTGGATCGAACGAACCGAGGCATACGCGGACAGCGTGTGCGAAGCGATGCTCAACGTCTTCGACTGCTGGTTCGACGATTCGCTCTTCGACTCGCGCTTCGAAGCCGCGATGCGCAGTTGGTCGCAGCAATCGCAGGAGATCGCGGAGCAGATGGCGCAGGACGATGCGCAACGCATCGCGGCATTGACGGCGCTGTTCGTGCGCTTCGACTATGAACCGCGCGCCGCCGACGTCCGCGCGCGCGTCGCGTATTACACGCAGGCCGGCTATGTGTCGATGAAGCCCCACGAAGACATGGCGGTGCGCATGTCGCGCATTCCGGAATACGTCGAAGTTTTCACCGGCGTGCGGCCGCAGCAACACGAGCTTCAGCGCTTCTACTCGCGGCGCAACTTCGAGTTCGAGTGAGCGGCCGCTTATTGCCGCTTATTGCAGCTTATTGCCGCTTGAGGCCAATCCCTTGGCGGAATCGGTCAGGTGCGACGTGAGTCCGATCGCCCGGCATAGGCTTGTGCGAAACATTCAGTCCGCGTGCAGCCGGTCTATTCCGCCTTTGGGGCCATCATGTACAAAATCCTCAGTCCGATTGGAACCGAGATAGAAATTCCGGAAACGGTCGAAGAAAATTCGGCCACGTTCGACCTGACCGACCTCGCTGGCGCAAAGCAATACTACGAGGAAAACGGCTATGTGGTCGTGCGCCGCGTCGTGGACGGGGCCGCGTGCGATTCGATCCGCAATGCATTCGATAAAACGGTCAAGCAGTACCCGGGATACATCTACCGGCAGGCCACTGCGAATCCGGAAAAAAACCGGATCAACGAATACGGCTTCGTGATGAATCCGCTGCTCAACCTTCAGTCGCTCGGCGACGTAGCGTTCGCGCCGCTCAAGAATCTCGCGGTGAAGGCGTTCGCGAGCAGGCCTGTCAAAGCCATTACACGCGAGATTTTTTCGGAAGAAGGCAAGCTCGTGCAGAGCATGTATTTCGAAGGCAACGCGGAGACGTGGCCGCATCAGGACACGTATTACCTCGATAGCGAATTGATCGGCACGATGGTCGGATGCTGGTACGCGCTCGAAGATATCGACGCGGGAGCCGGGCGTTTCTTCGTCGTGCCGCAAAGTCATCGCATCGACATGGTGAAGAACGGAAAAAACTTCGACGTCGCGTTCAATCACGGCCAGTACAAGGAGCTGGTCAAGAAGATCCTCTCCGAACAACGGCTCGAATTTCGCGCGCCATTCCTGCAGAAGGGCGACGTGCTTCTATGGAATTCGAAAACGATTCACGGCAGTCTGCGCACGACGCGTCCGCAATTTTCGCGCAGCTCTCTGACGTCGCATTTCATTCCGGTTTCTCACCGCTTCCTGCAGTTCCAGTCGAAGATCAAGCCGCTGAATCTGCGCGAGTTCAACGGCATGGCGTTCAATTGCCCGAAGGACATGGAGCGGTTATCGAGCCGCGTCGTGCTGGGCATCGAAACGACCTTTCCCAGGACATTCCAGATGGCAAAGAAACTGGCCATCAAGGCGCTCGTGAAATGAGCTTCGCTCGAGTCATTCGATAGCGAGCGGATGCCGGACGACATCGTCACGCCGCCTTTGCGTCATCGGGACGTTCCGCCAGAAGCTCGCGCATCGCGTTGAGCGCGGCCGAAAAATGCCCTTTGCGCCAGACGAGCAAGGTGTCGATGCGACCGAATTCGCCCATCGGATGCAGATCCACTTCGTCATCCAGACGCGCGAGTTCGAGCACCGAGCGCGGCGCCACCGCGACGCCCGCACCGGCCGCCACGCACGCGACGATCGCGTGATACGAACCCAGTTCCAGCACCCGCGCGGGACGGATGCCCTGCTGCTCGTACCAGCGCGTCGCGTATGAGCGATACGCGCAGCCACGCTCGAACGCGATGAGCGTGAGGCCGGCGCTCGCCTGCGCCATCGTCGACGGATGCTGCCCGCGCGGCGTGACGAGCGTCAGTTCCTCCTCGAACACTGGCACGGACTCGAATTGCTCGGCGGGCAGCGTGTCGGGCTCGATCGGCCGCGCCATCACCGCCGCGTCGACTTCGAACGCACGCACGCTGTCGATGAGCGCGCGCGTCACGCCCGTCGTCAGTTCGAGCGTGACCTGCGGCCAGCGCTGGTGATACGCGGCCAGCACGCGCGGCAGACGGCTCGCGGCGGTGCTCTCCATCGTCCCGAGCCGCAGCCGCCCCTGCGGACGATTCTCGCTGACCGCATGACGCGCCTCCTCCGCGAGCGCGAGCAGACGTTCGGCATACGGCAGCAGGGTTTCGCCGGCGGGCGTCAGCACGAGACGGCGGCCATCGCGGATGAAGAGATCGGTGCCGAGCGTCTCCTCAAGTTGACGGATGCGCGTCGTCACGTTCGACTGCACGCGATTGAGCTTCGCGGCCGCGCGCGTCACGCCGTTTTCGCGCACGACGGCCCTGAAAATGTTCAATGCAGACAAATCCATGATCTTTTCCGAAGATTGATCGCATCTCGATTATTCATTTTTCAAGATGGATCGGTCAAGCTACGATGGGGTTTATTCCTTCTTCGCCGACCGACTCATGGCCTCGCACGCTCACGCTTCGCCGCTGCCCGCGCATCACGCCCGAAACGCCGCGCTCGCGTGCGCCGTCGTGCTGGCGGTGGCGCTCGGCGTCGGCCGGTTCGCCTTCACGCCGCTCCTCCCGCTGATGCTCAACAGCGGCGCGCTCGATATCCGGCACGGCGGCTGGCTCGCATCGGCCAATTACGCCGGCTATCTGATCGGCGCGTTGTCGTGCGCGGCGATCCGCATCGATCACGCGCGCATGGTGCGTCTCGCGCTCGCGGGGACCATCGCGCTGACGCTCGCGATGGGCATCATCCATCTCTTCTGGATGTGGGCCGCGATACGTTTCGCGGCGGGCGTCGTCAGCGCGTGGGCCTTCGTGTTCGCGTCGCAATGGGGATTGCGCCGGCTCGCGGAACTCGATGCGCACGGTCTCGCCGGCGTCATCTACGCGGGGCCGGGCGTGGGCATCGTCGCGACCGGTTTGCTCGGCGCGGCCGCCGCGGCGCTCGGCGTGCCCGCGCCATCGGTATGGATCGGATTCGCGCTCTGCTCGGCGGTGGCGGGCGTGTTCGTGTGGCAGGCGTTCGCGCATCGGGCGCCGGTCGCGCGCAGCCCGGCGCATGCCGCCAAAAGCGTGGCGAACGCATCGGCGCGCGTCGATTCGATCGGGCTCGTCGGCCTTTACGGTCTCGCGGGATTCGGCTACATCATCACCGCGACGTTTCTGCCCGTCATCGCGCGACAGGCCTTGCCGGCCTCGCCGTGGCCTGATCTCTTCTGGCCTGCCTTCGGACTGGCGCTGATCGCCGGCGCGCTGGTCGCCGCGCGGCTGCCGCTGTCGTGGGACAACCGGCTGCTTTGCGCTGCGTGCTATCTGATTCAGGCGCTCGGCATCTTGCTCGGCATCGTGTTTCCGAGCGCGCTCGGCTTCGGCATCGGCAGTCTGCTGCTGGGCTTGCCGTTCACGGCCATCACCCTGTTCGCGATGCGCGAAGCGCGCCGTCTGCGTGGCGAAGCCGCAGCCGGATTGATGGGATACGCGACCGCCTCATACGGGCTCGGTCAGATCGCGGGACCGCTCGTCGCCGCACCGATCGCCGCGCACACCGGATCGTTTTCCATCGCGTTGTGGATCGCGGTCGCGGCGCTCGGATTCGGCGCGGCCGGATTGACGTGGCTCGGAATGCGCAACAAGGCAAGCGCCGCGTAAGCAACAGGATCGTCCTATCCGCGCGCGAGGGCCGCGTGTCACAGTGGCGGGCATCCTCTGACGTGGAGCATGCCGTGTCCGCTGCCGAAACATCCACTCTGCTGTATCGCCCTTTCACCGCCGATGACATCGCCGCCGCTCACGCGCTTTCGGTCGAAGTCAAATGGCCGCATCGCGCCGACGACTGGCGCTTCGTGCTCGACGCCGGCGCGGGCTTCATCGCGCAGGAAGGCGAGCGTGTCGTCGGCACCGCGCTGTGCTGGAAGTACGGCGACGATGGCGGATCGCTCGGCATGGTGATCGTCGCGCCGGACTGCCAGGGCAAAGGCATCGGCCGCAAGCTGATGGAACTGCTGCTCGAAGCGCTCGGCAAGCGCATCACCGTGCTGCACGCGACGCCCGCGGGCGAGCCGCTTTACGCGAAGCTCGGGTTCGCGCGCATCGGTGCGATTCATCAGCATCAATCCGCCGATTTCGCCGTGCCGCGCATCGATCTCGCGCAAGGCGAGCGCCTGCGTGCAATCGATCCGCGCGATACGAATGCACTCGTCGCGCTTGCATCGCGCGCAAGCGGACTCGATCGAAGCGCGCTCCTGCCTGCGTTGCTGAAAGTTGCCGACGGCATCGTGCTCGAACGCGACGGCGAAGTGCTGGGCTTCGCACTGATCCGCGAATTCGGGCGCGGCCATGCAATCGGTCCGGTGGTTTCCGTCACCGCCGACGCGCAGCACGCGCGCCGCGCGCAAGCGCTCATCGCCCATTGGCTCGCGCGTGACGAAGGCAAGTTCACGCGCATCGACACGCCCGATGAAAGCGGCTTGTCGGCGTGGCTCGAAAGCATCGGCATGAAACGCGTCGATACCGTCATCAAGATGGCGCGCAATGGCACGCCGCCGCGTGACGCATCGGTAGCGCAGTTTGCGATCATCAACCAGGCGCTGGGTTGAACGCCGATGACGATCCTCTATAAAGCCGATCCCGAACGCGGCAAGCAATGGGCCACGCACTTCGCGCTGAAAGCGCCCGACGTGCCGTTTCGCGTATGGCCCGATATCGGCGATGCCAATGCCGTGCGCTATCTCGCCGCGTGGCAGCCGCCCGCGGATGTCATGCAGACATTCCCCAATCTCGACGTGATCTTCTCGGTCGGCGCGGGCATCGATCAGTTCGACCTGTCCGGCGTGCCGCCGCATGTCGCGGTCGTGCGGATGACGGAGCCGGGCATCGTCGAAGGCATGGTCGAGTATGTGACGCAAGCCGTGCTCACGATTCATCGCGATCTTTTCGATTACGCCGCGCAGCAACGCGAGCGCGTGTGGCGCGAGATGCCGGTGCGCGCGGCTTCGACGCGGCGCGTCGGCGTGCTCGGTCTCGGCATGCTCGGCACCGCCGTGCTGAACACGCTGCGTGCGTTCGGCTTCGATTGCGCGGGCTGGAGCCGTTCGCCGCATGAGATCGAAGGCGTCGAATGTCATGCGGGCGCGGCATCGCTCGATGCGTTTCTCGCGCGCACCGATATCCTCGTGTGCCTGCTGCCGCTCACGGATGCGACGCGCGGGCTTATCGGCAAACGCGTGTTCGAGACCTTGCCGAAGGGCGCATCGTTCATCAATGTCGGGCGCGGTCCGCATGTGATCCAGCAGGATCTGCTCGATGCGCTCGATAGCGGGCATCTGAACGCCGCGATTCTCGACGTCACCGATCCCGAGCCCTTGCCGCGCGAGCATCCTTTCTGGACGCATCCGCGTGTGCGTCTCACGCCGCATATCGCGAGCGCCACGCGGCCCGAAACCGCCGTCGAAATGGTGTTGGAGAACTTGCGCCGTCATCGCGCGGGCGAGCGCATGATCGGCGAAATCGACCGCACGCGCGGCTATTGAATCGTCGGGCAAAGACCGCGAAGGCCGCAGCAGAAAATGCTGCGCGCCCCCCGCAAAACGCTGCGGATTCGCTTTTTGGCGATTTTTTTGGCGATGCACGCGATGCGGCTCTGCCGATAGTATGAAACGGTCAAGAGCCATTCCGCCCCCTTCGCGAAGAGAGAGCCGCATCATGTCGATCAAGTCGCTTGTCGAGTCCGACCGTAAGCATCTGATTCATCCAGTCGTCAGTTATCGCGCGCATGAAGCGCGCGGCGTCACCGTGCTCGATTCCGCCGATGGCGTGTTCCTGCGCGACATCGAAGGCCGCGAACTGCTCGATGCGTTCTCCGGCCTGTGGTGCGTGAACACGGGTTATGGACACGCGAGCATCGTCGAGGCCGCCGCGAAGCAGATGGCGAAACTGCCCTACGCCACGGGCTATTTTCATTTCGGCTCGGAGCCTGCCATCGAACTCGCCGCGAAGCTCGTCGAGCTCGCGCCTGCTTCGCTGCAACATGTGTACTTCACGCTCGGCGGCTCCGATGCCGTCGATTCCGCGCTGCGCTTCATCACGCACTACTACAACGCGACGGGCCGTCCGTCGAAGAAGCATTTCATCGCGCTGCAACGCGGCTATCACGGATCGTCGTCGATCGGCGCGGGCATGACCGCGTTGCCTGCGTTCCATCGCAACTTCGATTTGCCGCTGCCGACGCAGCATCACATTCCTTCGCCGTACGCGTACCGCAACGATTACGCCGATGACGCCGCGCTCATCGCCGCTTCGGTGCAAGCGCTCGAAGCCAAGGTCGCGGAACTCGGCGCGGACAACGTCGCCGCATTCTTCTGCGAGCCGATTCAAGGCTCGGGCGGCGTGATCGTGCCGCCCAAAGGCTGGCTGAAGGCGATGCGCGAAGCGTGCCGCAAGCTCGATATCCTCTTCGTCGCGGATGAAGTCATCACGGGCTTCGGCCGCACTGGCCCGCTCTTCGCGTGCGAAGGCGAAGGCGTCGAGCCCGATCTGATGACGGTCGCGAAGGGACTCACCGCGGGTTATGCGCCGATGGGCGCGGTCCTCATGTCCGATGCGGTCTACCAGGGCATCGCGGATGGCGGAGATGTGTCGGCGGTCATCGGTCATGGACATACGTATTCGGCGCATCCGGTGAGCGCAGCGATCGGCCTCGAAGTGATGCGGCTGTATCACGAAGGCGGCCTGCTCGCGAATGCGCAATCGCTGGCGCCGCGTTTCGCGCAAGGGCTCGACGCGTTGCTCGATCATCCGCTCGTCGGCGATTCGCGGCATCGCGGCTTGCTCGGCGCGCTCGAACTCGTCGCCGATAAGAACAGCAAGCGCGGCTTCGATGCATCGCTCAAGCTGCCCGACCGCATTGCCGCCGCAGCTTATGCAAACGGCCTCGTGTTCCGCGCATTCGGCGATAACATTCTCGGCTTCGCGCCCGCGCTTTGTTATACCGAAGCGAACTTCGACATGCTGTTCGAGCGCCTCACGAAGACACTCGACGATGTACTCGCGCAAAGCGACGTGCGCGATGCATTGAAAGGCGCATCGGGCTTTAGTTCGCGCGCGGCTGCGTGATAACATCGACCGACCGCCGACATGCGAGACCGAACCCGCCGCGATGAGCACCGACAGCAAGCTGGACCGAATCGATCTGCGTATCCTCTCGCAATTGCAGAAGCGCGGGCGCATCACGAACGTGGAACTCGCCGATGCGGTCGGCCTCTCGCCCAGCCCTTGCCTGATTCGCGTGAAACGGCTGGAAAAGGCGGGTTATATCGTCGGTTATGGCGCGCAGATTCAGCTCGAAAAGCTCGGCGACGTGCAGGTGGTCTTCACCGAAGTCACGCTCGCCGATCATCGCCGCGAAGACTTCATCAACTTCGTGAATGCCGTGAAGGATGTCGACGAGATCGTCGAATGTCATCTCGCGAGCGGCGGTTACGACTATCTGCTCAAGTTCGTCACGCGCAGCGTGAGTCACTATCAAAGTATTATCGAAGGGCTGCTGGAGCGCGGCATCGGCATCGAGAAGTACTTCAGCTACGTCATCATCAAGACGTCGTTCGTGAAGACGCATTACCCGCTCGAAACGCTCTTCTCGCAGAACCATCACTGAGGCGCGCGCCTCTCATTCTCATGCATTCAACGGACGCACGCGCTTTATGCACGTGCGTGCTTTTTATCGTCGATCATTTTCACGCGGAGTAGCACATGTCCAGCAAATATCGTATTGCCGTGATTCCGGGCGACGGCATCGGCAAGGAAGTGATGCCCGAAGCAGTGCGCGCGCTCGACGCGGTGAGCAAGCGCTTCGGTATCGAACTGGAGTACCGGCATATCGAATGGGCAAGTTGCGATTACTACGCGCAGCACGGCCAGATGATGCCGGACGACTGGAAGGCGCAGTTGCAAGATGCCGATGCGATCCTGTTCGGCGCGGTCGGCTGGCCCGATACCGTTCCCGACCATATCTCGCTGTGGGGCTCGCTGCTCAAATTCCGGCGCGAGTTCGATCAATACATCAATCTGCGCCCCGCTCGTCTTTTCGATGGCGTGCCCTCGCCGCTCGCGAATCGCAAGGCGGGCGATATCGACTTCATGATCGTGCGCGAGAACACCGAAGGCGAGTATTCATCGGTCGGCGGCACGATGTTCGAAGGCACCGAACGCGAGTTCGTATCGCAGACGTCGATCTTCACGCGCAAGGGCGCGGAGCGCGTGTTGAAGTTCGCATTCGATCTTGCGCAAAAGCGCGAGAAGAAAGTTACCGTCGCAACTAAAAGCAACGGCATTTCGATCAGCATGCCGTGGTGGGATACGCGCGCCGCCGAAATCGCCGCGCAGTATCCCGAGATCAAGTGGGACAAGCAGCACATCGACATTCTGTGCGCGCGCTTCGTACTGAGCCCGGATCGCTTCGATGTGGTCGTCGCCACCAATCTCTTCGGCGACATTCTTTCCGATCTCGGTCCGGCCTGCACGGGCACGATCGGCATCGCGCCTTCGGCCAACATGAATCCGGAGCGCAACTTCCCGTCGTTGTTCGAGCCGGTGCATGGCTCCGCGCCGGATATCGCGGGCAAGGGCATCGCGAATCCCGTCGCGATGATCTGGTCGGCGGCGATGATGCTCGACTTCCTCGGCGAACGCGAAGCACACGATGCGATGCTTGCCGCGATCACGGCGGTATTGAAGGAAGGTCCGCATACGGGCGATCTCGGCGGCAAGGCGAAGACGACGGAAGTCGGCGCGGCCATTGCGCAAATGCTCGCCTGACTTTTCTGGAGACCATCATGACGCAACGATATGAACTGAGCGATCTGATTCGCGCCGATAACTTCATCGACGGCAAATGGGTTGCCGCTGCAAGCGGCCGACGCTTCGCCGTCACCGATCCCGCGACGGGCGACGTCATCGCGCAAGTGGCCGACAGCGGCCCCGCCGATGCCCGCGCCGCCACCGATGCCGCCGCGCGCGCCTTCCCCGCGTGGCGCGATACGCTGCCGAAAGATCGCGCCGCGGTCCTGCATCGCTGGCACGCGCTGATCGTCGAGCATGCCGATGCGCTCGGACGTCTCATCTCGCTCGAACAGGGCAAGCCCTTCGCGGAAGGCCGCGGCGAGGTGATGTACGGCGCGTCTTACGTCGCGTGGTTCGCGGACGAAGCCACGCGCATCTACGGCGACATCATTCCGCAGCAGCAACGCGGCAAGCGCATGAGCGCGGTGAAGGAACCGGTCGGCGTCGTCGCTGCGATCACGCCGTGGAATTTCCCGCTCGCGATGATTGCGCGCAAGATCGCGCCCGCGCTCGCGGCGGGTTGCACGGTCGTCGGCAAGCCGGCCGAAGATACGCCGCTCACGGCGCTCGCGCTCGTGATGCTCGCCCATGAAGCGGGCGTGCCGGCGGGCGCGTTGAATCTCATCAGTGCATCGCGCGAAAACGCGCAGGACGCGGTCGCCGACTGGCTCGAAGATGGCCGCGTGCGCAAGATCACCTTCACCGGCTCGACGCCGGTGGGCAAGTATCTCGCGCGGGAATCGGCGGGCACGTTGAAGAAGCTGTCGCTGGAACTCGGCGGCAATGCGCCTTTCATCGTATTCGACGATGCCGATCTCGATGCCGCCGTGACCGGATTGATGGCATCGAAATTCCGCAATGGCGGACAGACTTGCGTGTGCCCGAATCGCGTCTATGTGCAGTCGTCCGTGTATGACAAGTTCGCTGACCTGCTCGCGAAGCGCGTCGCCGCATTGAAAGTTGCGCCTGCAACTGATTCCGATGCGCAGATCGGCCCGATGATCAACGCGCGCGCGGTCGAAAAGATCGAGCGTCATGTAAACGACGCGTTGAAGCGCGGCGCACGCGCGCTGACGGGCGCCAAGCGTCTCGCGGAACTCGGCCCCAACTATTACGCGCCGACCGTGCTCGCCGATGCAACGTCCGACATGCAGTTGAGCTGCGAAGAAACCTTCGGCCCGGTCGTGCCGCTGTTTCGCTTCGACGACGAAGCCGAGGCGATCCGCGCCGCCAATGACACGCCTTTCGGCCTCGCAGCGTACTTCTATAGCCAGAACCTGAAGCGCATCGATCGCGTATCGCGTCTGCTCGAATCGGGACTCGTCGGCATCAACGAAGGCGCGATTGCGAGCGAGGCCGCGCCGTTCGGCGGCGTCAAGGAATCGGGCTATGGTCGCGAAGGCTCGAAGTACGGCCTCGACGATTACCTCTCGATCAAATATCTCTGCCAGGGCGGGCTCGAATGAACGCGCATTCAAACGCATACCCGATCGAGATCGCGTTCCCCGATATCGGCGCGCATGCCTCGGGCAACGCGGGCGTGCCGTATGTGCATACGTTCGATTCGGGCATCGACGGTCCGCATGTGATGATCAACGCGCTCACGCACGGCAACGAAGTGTGCGGCGCGATCGTCGTCGATGCCTTGCTGCGTGCCGGACTGCGCCCGCGGCGCGGCAAGCTCACGCTCGCGTTCGCGAACGTCGATGCTTACGCGCGTTTCGATGCGAGCAAGCCCGATGCATCGCGCTTCGTCGATCAGGACTTCAATCGCGTATGGACCGCGCAAGCGCTCGATGACATGTCGCGCGATTCGAGCGAGCTGCGCCGCGCCCGCGCGATGCGGCCCGTCATCGATACGGTGGACCTTCTGCTCGATCTTCATTCGATGCACGAGAAGAGCAAGCCGTTGATCGTCGCGGGACCGCTCGATAAAGGCATCGACTTGTCGGCGAGGCTCGGCACGCCTGCGACCGTGATCTGCGACGAAGGTCATCCGGAAGGACGGCGCATGCGCGATTACGAAGGCTTCGGCGATCCTTCGAGCGACAAGAACGCGTTGCTCATCGAATGCGGACAGCACTGGGAAGCGAATGCCGTGACCGTCGCGCGCGACGTGACCGCGCGCTTTCTTTTGCTATCCGGCGTGATCGACGAAGAAGACTTGCCCGCCGGATGGGTTCAGCCATCGCCGCAGGAAATGCTCGTTGTGCGTGTGACGGAACCGGTCGTCGCCAGGAGCATGGACTTCCGTTTCGCCGATGCCTACACGGGGCTCGAAGTGTTTCCGAAAGCGGGCAGCGTGATCGGCTGGGCGGAGGGCGTTGCGGTCGAAACGCCCTATGACGATTGCATGCTCGTGATGCCGTCGCTGCGGCAGTTGCGTCCGGGCGTGACGGTCGTGCGGCTCGGCAAGATCGAACGGCGCATTCGAGTTGCAGGTGGTTTGGCTCGTTGAAGCACTGTTCTACGGTTGTGATGTGAGGTCGCCGGATCCCGTGTACTTGTCGGTCTATCAGCGCTGCCCCTGTGCGGGGCGGCACTCACTTTCCTTCCAGTAGTCGCCGGATCCCGCTTTCGCGTCGGTCTATTAGCGTTGCCCCTGTGCGGGGCGGCACTCACTTTCTTTGCTGCTGCAAAGAAAGTAAGCAAAGAAAGCAGCTTTTCAGGCCCGCGGTCACACGCAATTTGGGTAGTTCTCTCGTCCTCGATGGCACTCGCCTAAAGAGTGCCCTCATCACAATAACCGGGCTTGGCTCGCGCACGGTCCGCCGCCCAATAACTTCGAGCGCGCTGGTTCAGCACGAAAGACCTTCGGCACAGCGCTACGCGCTGCCGCCGGGTCTGCAAGGGAAACCGGCGTGATGCACGCGCGGCGAGATGGAGACGTTTTTAGAGAAGCACGCGCATTCCCGATTGACCGGTCGGCCGCGAAGCGAGCCGGAGCTATTTGGTGCTGAACCAGTTTGTTGGGTGGTGCGATGTGGCAGACCGTGCGCGAGCCAAGCCCGATGGGGCCTATGAGGGCACTCTTGAGGCAGCCCACGAACGACGAGAGGACTACCCAAACTGCGTGTGACCGCGGGCGTATCGGAAGCTGCTTTCTTTGGTTACTTTCTTTGAAAGGACCAGAGTAAGCGCTAAAGCGCTAACTCTGGTCGACGGCAAAGAAAGTGACTGCCGCCCCGCACAGGGGCAACGCTAATAGACCGACGCGATAACGGGATCCGGCAATCACCCAAAACCATCAAGAGGCAAGAAAGCAAATGAAAGTACAGCAACTCAAACAGAGCATAGCAATCGAAGGACTGGAAGACTGGGGCACGGCGGGACTTCCCGGCACGCAGGAAATAAAGATATCCGGCGTGCAAAAAGTGATTCCCGGCAGCGAAGCAATCGATACGGGCGTATTCGAATGCACGCCGGGCACGTACCGGCGTTCGGTGAAGGAAGCGGAGGTCATGCATTTTCTGGCCGGCCGTGGCCGCTTCACGCCCGATGGCGAGGACACGATCCACTTCACCGGCGGTGATACGCTCTTCTTCGCGGCGAACACCGAAGGCACATGGGAAGTCGATGAAACCATGCGCAAGGTCTACGTGATCTTCTGAACGTGCATCGGACGTGGCCATTGCGCTGACATAACATCAGGTCATGGTCACTCCAACAATTCCGGCGTTGCCCCCGCGTATTTGACTCAATATATTTTTAGTCATCCGCGCGCCGTCCTCGTCTTCGCTCGAAGCCGGACGGGACCGCGATCTGCAGGACGTCCACTGCTTCAATCTTGTCGAGGAAAACGCCGTGATGAAGATTGCAAGATTCCGCTGTCCGCACTTTCCCGTTCGTCCGCTGGCCATGACATTGCTGCTCTCCATCGCGAGCGCGGCGCCGTCGTTCGCAGCGGGCAAGATCACGTTCGTATCGCAAGGCGGCGCGTATCAGGAAGCGCAAACCAAGGCGATTCTCGATCCCGCCGCGAAAGAGCTCGGCATCACGATCAACCAGGACAGCATTCCGGATGCGTGGCCGCAGATCAAGGCGCAAGGCTCAACCGGCAAGCCGATCTGGGACGTCGTCGATACGCCCACGTCGAACTGCTTGCGCGGCGGGCGCGAAGGGCTGCTCGAAAAGCTCGACTTCTCGAAGTTACCCAACGCCGCAGCCATTCCCGAAAAATACCGCACGCCCTATTCGGTGGCGTACGAGTTCTATTCGACGGTCATCGGCTATAACAAGAAGTCGCTGAAGAAAGTGCCGCAAAGCTGGAAGGACTTCTGGGACGTCAAGAACTTCCCCGGCACGCGCGCACTGCGCAACGATCCGATGACGGTGCTCGAAGCCGCACTGCTCGCGGACGGCGTGCAGCGCGACAAGCTCTATCCGCTCGACGTGGATCGCGCGTTCAAGAAGCTCGAAGAGATCAAGCCGAACGTCACGGTGTGGTGGACTTCGGGCGGACAGTCGGCGCAATTGCTGCACGACGGCGAAGTCGACATGACGATGATCTGGAACGGCCGCGCGAGCGCCGTGATGAAGGACAATCCGGATGTCGCCTTCACGTTCAACGACGGAATTCTGCAGAACACGCAGCTTTGCATCCTCAAGAACGCGCCGAACATGAACGAAGCCGTGCGCTTCCTTAACGCGGCCGTATCGCCGGAATTGCAGGCGAATCTGCCGCTTTATATCGATTACGGTCCGGGCAATCCGGCTGCATTCAAAACCGGCAAGATCACCGACAAGCGCGCATCCGAATTGCCGAGCGCGCCCGCGAATGCGGCGAAGCAGGCGTTGCTTTCCGAAGAATGGTGGGCTTCCGAGTCCGGCATTCAGGCGAAGGCCCGCTGGCTCAAGTTCATGCAATAACGCCGACGTGTTCGACTTTCTGATTCTTGGCGGCGGCTCGGCCGGCTGCGTGCTGGCCGCGCGCCTTTCCGAAGATGCGCGCGCGACCGTGTGTCTCGTCGAAGCGGGCCGCGACATCTCCGCGCGCACGATGCCCGATGCCATCCGCAGCCGCTATCCGGGCCGCGCATATCTCGACACGCGCAACATCTGGCAGGCATTGAAAGCGCGCATGAGCGAACGCGCCGCGGCGCTGCGACGCTACGAACAGGCGCGGCTTCTCGGCGGCGGCTCCGCGATCAATGCGTTAATGGCCAATCGCGGCTCTCCATCCGATTACGATGAATGGGAAGCGCTTGGCGCCGATGGCTGGAACTGGCAAGCGTGTCTGCCCTACTTTCGCAAGCTGGAAACCGATTGCGATGTCACCGGCCCGCTGCACGGCAGCGATGGCCCGTTACGCATTCAACGCACGGCATGGCCGCGCATTTCGCCGTTCGTGCGCACGGTGCTCGCCTCGCTTGCCGATAGGGGCCACGCCTTGCGCGACGATCAGAACGGACCTTGGGAAGACGGCACGTTCATCGGTGCGATCGCGGTCAGCGTGAACGGAGAACGCATACCGACCTCGGTGTGCTATCTCGACGATGCCGCGCGCGCTCGCGGCAATCTGACGATACGCACCGGCGATGTCGTCGAATGCATTCTGTTCGATGGCAAGCGCGCGATCGGTGCGCGCATCGTTCGCGCCGACGGCACGCGTCAAGACTTGCGCGCGCATCGCGTGATCGTATCGGCGGGTGCGATTCACAGTCCCGCATTGCTGATGCGAAGCGGCATCGGCCCCGGCGATGAACTCGCCGCGCTCGGCATCGACGTAGTGGCCGATCGTCCCGGCGTCGGGCGCAATCTGATGGAACATCCTTCGATAGCGGTCTCCGCGTTTTTGCCGCGCGCCGCACGCACGCCGTTTCCGGATGAACATCACGAGCAGGCGATCGTGCGCTTTTCATCCGGCCTGGCCGACACCGTTCAAGGCGACATGCACGGCGCGATCCTGTCGCGTTCGGGCTGGCATTCGGTGGGTTATCGGCTGGGCACGATCTTCTTCTGGGTCAACAAGTCCTATTCGCGCGGACGCGTCACGCTGGCATCGGCGAATGCATTCGATGAACCCAACGTCGACTTCGCGATGCTCTCCGATTCCCGCGATCTCGAACGGCTCAAGCTCGCGCTGCGTTTCGGCGCTGCAACGCTTGCATCGGCTTCGATGGATGCGATCTTTCCATCGAGCTATTCACCGCGCGTTGCAGCGGTGGCGGTGCCGGGAACATGGAATGCGCTCCAGCGCGGCGCGTTGAGCGCGCTGCTCGATATCGCCGGGCCGTTGCGTGGTGCGTTGATCAAAGGCGTCGTGACGCAAGGCATAACGATCGACGAACTGCTCGCCGACGATCGCAAGATGACCGAGTTCGTCACGCGCCATGTCGGCGGGACATGGCATCCGTCGGGAACGTGCCGCATGGGTTCATCGAGCGATCCGCTGGCCGTGACCGATGCGCGCGGCGCGGTGCATGGCATCGAAGGTCTGCACGTATGCGACGCGTCGTTGATGCCGTCGATTCCATGCGCGAATACGAACGTGCCGACGATCATGATCGCCGAGCGCGTGGCGGATGCATTGCGCGGCACGGTCCTCGACAAGCATGAACCGGCCGCGCACGCCGTGACTCAGGCGCCGTAACCCACGATGCCCTTCACTTCGAGAAACGCTTCCAGTCCCCACTCGCCATATTCGCGCCCATTGCCCGACTGCTTGTAGCCGCCGAACGGCGAGCCCGGATCCCACGCCGGATAGTTCACGTAGACACTGCCCGCGCGCATTCTCATCGCCACGCGGCGCGCGCGCTCCTGATCCTGCGATTGCACGTAAGCCGCCAGGCCATAAGGCGTGTCGTTCGCGATGGCGATCGCTTCTTCTTCATCGCGATACGGCATGATCGCGAGCACCGGGCCGAAGATTTCCTCGCGCGCGATGGTCATCGAAGGATTCACGTTAGCGAACACGGTCGGCTTCACGTAATAACCGCGTTCGAGTCCAGCGGGACGCCCCGCGCCGCCCGTCACCAGTGCAGC
Source organism: Caballeronia sp. ATUFL_F1_KS4A (assembly GCF_023630905.1). Taxonomy (NCBI): domain Bacteria; kingdom Pseudomonadati; phylum Pseudomonadota; class Betaproteobacteria; order Burkholderiales; family Burkholderiaceae; genus Caballeronia; species Caballeronia sp. ATUFL_F1_KS4A. The sequence continues at coordinate 53,519 of NZ_JALQEB010000040.1, forward strand.
GCCCTCTTCTATGCCGACATCGATCAGCCGCTGCACGCGTTCGAACTGCACGTCGCTGACGACGGGGCCCATCGTCGTCGCCGGATCGCTCGGTGAGCCGACGCGCTGCTTCTGCGCCGCGCGCAACGCGATCTGCACCGCTTCGTCGTGCCGCGATGCGGGCACGAGCATTCGCGTCGGCGCATTGCAGGATTGACCGCTGTTGCTGAAGCACGAATTCACGCCGGCCGTGACGGCTACTTCGAAATCGGCATCGTCCAGCAGGATGTTCGCCGACTTGCCGCCGAGTTCCTGATGCACGCGCTTCACGGTCGGCGCGGCCAGCTTCGCGATTTCGATGCCCGCGCGCGTCGATCCGGTGAACGACACCATGTCCACATCCGGATGCGCGCTCAATGCCGCGCCGACGGTCGGACCATCGCCATTGACGAGATTGAAGACGCCTTTGGGCACGCCGGCCGCATCGATGATTTCGGCGAAAAGCACGGCGTTCATCGGCGACACTTCGCTCGGCTTCAACACCACCGTACATCCCGCCGCGAGCGCAGGCGCGACCTTGCAGACGATCTGATTGATCGGCCAGTTCCACGGCGTGATGAGCGCGGCCACGCCCACGGGCTCGTGATTGACGAGCGTCGTGCCCTTCTTGCGTTGCCATTGAAAGCGTTCGACCGTGCGTAGCGTCTCTTCGATATGACGCTTGCCGAGCGCGGCCTGCCACGCATGAGCGAGCTTCGCCGGTGCGCCGATCTCGCGCGAGATGACATCGGCCATCTCGTCGTAACGCGCGACATACGCTTCGAGCAAACGCTCGAGCAACGCAACGCGCTCTGCGACGCTCGCCCGTGAAAACGATGAGAACGCACGCCGCGCCGCCGCGACCGCGCGATCGACATCGCGCGCATCGCCGAGCGCGACCTCGCCGATCGCTTCTTCAGTCGATGGATCGATGACCGGCAAACGTGTATCGCCGTACGGTTCGACCCATTCGCCGTCGATATAGAACTGCTGTAGATGTCGCATGGTTTTTCGTTGTGAAAGATTCAGGCTCGCGCCGCAGCCGAAGATCGCCGGCTCACGACGACGATCATCACGAGACACAAGGTCAACGCCGTCAGCATCGTGCTGATGGCGGCGATGGTCGGATCGATTTCATCGCGCAGCGTGACGAACATGCGGCGCGTGAGCGTCTGATTGTTGCCGCCCGAAATGAAGAGCGCAACGACGGTTTCATCGAGCGCCTGAATGAACACGAACACGGCACCCGAGATCACGCTCGCCTTGATCTGCGGCAACGTCACCGCCATGAACGCGCGAAAGCGATTCATGCCGAGACTGCGCGCGACCATCTCCTGCGTGCGATCGAACGTGCGCAAGTCCGCGCCGACGGAGATGAGCACATACGGCAGGCCGAGCATCGTATCCGCGATGATGAGACCGCCAAGCGTGTTCACATAACCCACCTGCGTGAAGACGAAGAACACGCCCACTGCAACGATGATGATCGGCACCATCAGCGGCAGCATCAGCAAGGTGCGCAGATAGCGCAACGACCAGTGCGATCCATACTGGATGCCGTATGCCGCCGCGATGCCGACCGGCGTCGCGATCAAGGCCGCGCACGTCGAGGCCGCAAAGGTGGTCTTCGCCGCATCGATCCACGCGGGATTATCGAAGAACGCGTGATACCAGCGCAACGAATACGCAGGCGGCGGAAACGTGAGGAAACGCGCATCCGAGAAAGACAGCGGCACGACGATGACCACGGGAATCATCAGAAACGCGAGAATCAGCATCACCGATGCACCGAGCGTCACGCGGCCGAACGATAAGGTATTCATTTCGCCCCCAGTGTCTTTTCGAGCGGAATCACGCGGCTCACGCAATAGAAGATCGCGCACACGCAAATAAGCAGCACCACGCTCACCGAGCTTGCCGCGCCCCAACTGTTGTAGATCTCGACGTTGCGGCTCACGATCATCGACACCATCATCGACTTGCCGCCGCCCATCAGCTCGGGCGTGATATAGAAGCCGAGGCACAGCACGAAGACGAGCGTGACGCCCGCGAGCACCCCGCTCATCGACAGCGGCAGAAACACGCGCAAGAACACATGCAGCGGCGAACCGCCGAGACTCGCACCTGCTTGCGAGAGATTTGGCGGAATCTTCTGCATCGCGGAGTAGAGCGGCAGCACCATGAACGGCAACAGGATATGCACCATCGCGATGATCGTGCCGAACTGGTTATACGAAAGCTGTAACGGGCGCTCGATCAGACCCATGCCGAGCAGCGCCTTGTTGATGAGACCGGTGCGTTGCAAGAGCACGAGCCACGCATACGTTCGCACGAGCACGCTCGTCCAGAACGGAAGAATCACCATGCCGAGCACGAGCGCGCTCCATCGCGGCGATATCGATGCCGCGAAATACGCGACGGGATAGCCGAGCAGCAGCGTAATCGCCGTCACGATGAAACTGAGCTTGAACGTCAGCAGAAAGGTGTCGAGATAGGCACCGGTAAAGACACGCTTGTAATTGACGAGCGAGAACACGCCGTCGTGATAGAACGATTGCCACGACAGCCACGCGAGCGGCACGACGAGCAATACGACGACCACGAACAGCGCGGGCGCCATCAACAGCAGCATCGCGCGGTCTTCGCGTCGCTGATGCCGCACCGATGGATCGATCGTCGCGGGTTGCATCACGGCGGGGTCCTGGAGAATCCGTTTGGCTGTCGTCATCATGCACCTACTGCATCGAGGAACTGATACCACGCAGCGACGAGCCGCACACCCGGCGCGCGCAACGCATGAAACGGTACGGGCCGCAAGCCGTCTTGCGCGAGCAGCGCGAGTTCGGGCTTCTCACCGAGCGCAAGCGCAGCGGCATGCTGACCGATCAGGCTCGCCATCGCGACACCGGCGCCGTTATAGCCGAGACAGAACGTGGTCGCATCGTCGCTGCGGCCCACGTGCGGCAATGCGTTGAAGGTCATCCCGACATAACCCGACCAGCGAAATTCCACCGGCACGTCCTTCAATTGCGGAAAGAGCGCGACCATCGCGCGTTGCAGCGCATCGAAGCCGGTCGGCTCGCCTTCCTTGCCGAACGCGTCGCGGCCGCCGAACAACATGCGGCCATCGACCTTGCGGAACCACTTCATCATGCGGCGCGTTTCGGTGTAGCTGCGGCGGTTCACCATCAACTGCGCATCGAGTTCCGGAGATAAGGGCGCGGTCGCGATCATCGCGCTTCTGAACGGCACGAGCTCGCGATGATATGAAGCGGTTGCCTCGGTCAGATTCGAATAGGCGTTCGTCGCGACGATGACCTGCTTCGCGCGCACCGTGCCGCCGGGCGCCGTCAACAGCACGCGGCCGTCCTGTTCGCGCGACATGTCGATGACAGGCGTCGCTTCGTAGATCGGCACGCCGCGCGCGATCAGACCGGCCGCGATGCCGCGCACGTATTCGAGCGGCAGGATCGTGCCCGCGTCCGCGCTCAACACGCCGCCGACGAAGCCCTTCGAGCCTGTCTCATGTTCGACTTCAGCACGAGATTGCACGCTCATCGACGTATCGTTGAGCGTCGTGCGAATCCAGTCCGCCTCGGCGCATATCGATGCGAGCGCACGTTCCGTATGCGCGCAACGCAGGCTGCCCGTATGTTCGAAGCGCGCGCGTTCGAGCTTGAACTCGTCGACGAACGCCTCGACGGTGCGCACGCCATCGTGCGCGAGCCGATGCATGCGCTTCGCGACATCGATGCCATGCGTGCTCGCGATCGTCGGAAACGAGAGACGAAACTTCGACGACACCACGCCGCCATTGCGTCCGCTTGCGCCCCAGCCGATCGGATTCGCATCGAGCACCGCGCATTCGACGCCGCGCTTTTGCAGCGCATACGCGGCGCTCAAGCCCGAATAGCCCGCGCCGATGATCGCCACTTCGACATCGATATCGCGTGCGAGCGGTGCGCCGGTGCTCATCGGCGCGGCTATCGCCCGCCACAACGAGTCCGGTTGCGGGCGCAGCGGTGTCGTCGGGGCGCGCATGGTCAGGCGGCGGCGCGGAGTTCGTCGTCGACGGCATCCGCGAGCGCGGCGAGCGTCGCGAACTTCCACGTCGGCGTCGTCACGCTCTCGGGCACGGGTGTCGCGCCGAAGCCCTTCATGCCCTGGCGCCGCTCGATCCAGCATGTCGAATAACCGAGCTTCGTTGCGATGCCGATGTCGTGATACTGGCTCTGCGCCGTATGCAGGATCTCTTCGAACTTATAGCCGAACGCCGCCTGACGTCCACGGTTATAGGCAAAGAATTGCGGATCGGGTTTGGCGACGCCGGTCTCATCGCAGCAGACGGTATCGTCGAACGGATTGCCGAGCGTGTGAGCATAGGCCGACAACGCAACGCGATCCGCGTTGGTCATCGCGACAAGACGAAAGTGCTTGCGCAGACGCTTCAATGCCGCCACCGAGTCTTCGAATGCGGGCCATTCGAGCACATCGCGCTGGAATGCCGCGGCGGATTGCGCATCGTCGGGCAAGCCGAGTTTGCTCGCGAGATGCAGATACACGTTCGCCATTTCATGACTCGATCTGCCCGGATACTTCGCGCGCCCTTCCATGTACGGCTCGAAGATCTGATCGTCGGTCAGGTCCTTTGCCTTCGCTCCGCCCAGCCGGCGCACGGAATCGAGCACGCCCTTTTCGAAGTTGATCAGCGTGCCGACGACATCGAAGGTCAGGACCTTGAAATCGGTGAGATTCATTGCGTCATCCTTTACGGGTTGCGTATCTACGTTTGCAGTCGAAATCGCCCGTGCACAGGCGGTGAGAAGAAATCAGGCCGACACGACGATCGTGTCTTGCGGATCGAGCGCGACCGTCATCGATGCGCCCGGCTCGGGGATGCGCTTGCGCGCGTCGTGGCTGCCGGGTTGCCGAAGACTGATCGCCGTGCCGTCGGCGAGCGCGGCGAACACGCGCAGGCTCTCGCCTTGATAGAGCACTTCGGTCACACGGCATGAAAGACGGTTCGCATCCGCATGACGGTTCTCGCCGTCGATGACGAGCTTTTCCGTTTGCACCGCGAGCAATAGCTTCTCGCCGCGCGGCAATGGATGCGCGGTGCGTAGAATCGTATCGCCGAGACGCACGGCATCGTCGCCGGCGCGCGTGACATCGAGCATCGTCGCTTCGCCGATGAAGCTCGCGACGAACGCATCGCAAGGACGGTCGTACAGGCGCTCGGGTGTGTCGATCTGCACGAGCCTGCCGTCCTTCAACACGGCGACGCGATCGCTCATCGTGAGTGCTTCGCGCTGGTCGTGCGTCACGTTGACGATGGTCGCCCCGAGCTGCCGATGCAGCCTGCGCAATTCGATTTGCATGGTCTCGCGCAGTTGCTTGTCGAGCGCGGACAACGGCTCGTCCATCAGAATGAGTTGCGGTTGAAACACCATTGCGCGGGCAAGCGCCACGCGTTGCTTCTGTCCGCCCGAAAGCTGATGGATGCTGCGGCTTTCATAACCTTTGAGTTCGACCATGGCGAGTGCTTCGGCGACGCGCTTCGCCCATGTCGATTTCGGCTCGCGCCGCGCACGCAGCGAGAACGCGACGTTCTCGCCTACCGTCATGTGCGGAAAGAGCGCGTAGTTCTGAAACACGATGCCGATATCGCGCTTGTGCGGCGGCGCAAATGTAATGTCACGCTCGCCGACCCACACGCTGCCCGAGCTCGGCTGCACGAAGCCGCCGAGAATGCCGAGCAGCGTCGTCTTGCCCGAGCCAGAAGGCCCGAGCAGCGAGACGAATTCGCCCGGCGCGATATCGAGCGATACGTCATCGAGCGCCATCACCGCGCCATAGCGCTTCGTCGCGGACCTGATCGACACTCCCGTTTTAGCGCGTGCGTCCATGTCGTTCGTCTCGTCGGAAATAGAGGGGTTGGGAAAATACTAAGTCGCGATGTTTTTGACGGCAATTCCAAAATTGTTGGATCGGGCATAACATGAAGTCATGCCAAACCTTCGCAAGAAACTGCCGAGCGCCAATGCGCTTTTCGTATTCGAAGCGGCCGCGCGCTGCGGTAATTTCACGCGCGCCGCGCAGGAGCTTTATGTGAGTCAGCCCGCGGTGAGCCGCATGCTCGCGCGCATGGAGGACCATATCGGCGTGCGGCTTTTCGAGCGCGTGCGCGGCGGCATCGAACTCACGGAGAGCGGCGAGATTCTTTATCGCAAGATTTCCGAAGGCTTCAGCGGCATCGAAAGTGCGATCCGCGAAATCGAGGCGCGCGCGACGGGCATCGAGACCGTCACGCTTTCCGTATCGACCGGCTTCACCACGCATTGGCTCATGCCGCGCATGAGCCGTCTGAATCAGGCGTTTCCATCGGTCGATCTGCGGTTTCAATTGATATCGGGGCGCATCGGCGGGCCGCTCGTCGATGTCGATCTCGGCATGCGCTTTGTTCACGACGAAGAGATCGACGAGCACGCGGTGCTCGTGATGCCCGAGATGCTCTTGCCGCTTTGCAATCCGCGTTATCACGAGCTCGCAGAGACCGATGCGGCGCGCGCGCATGGCGATACCGTCATCGTGATGGACGATGAAGAACGCGGCTGGCACGAGCGTTTTCATGCGTTCGCTTCAAAGGAGCGCCATGCAGCGGGCATGTTGCGTTTCAACGATTACGCGATCGTCGTGCAGGCGGCGTTGCTCGGACAAGGCATCGCGCTCGGATGGCTCAACGTGACGTCGCACTGGCTCGCGCAAGGCGCGCTCGTGCCTGCCGAAGAAGAACTGGTGGTCACGAGCCGGCGTTGCTGTCTGCTCACGCCGCCGAACAAGTCGATGCGGCCCATCGTCGCCAGCGTGCGCGAATGGATCATCCAGGAAGCGCTAAGCGACATGCGCTCCGTCGAAAGCAAATACCCGCGGCTGGGCTTGCGTGACGCGCTTGCCCAGACCGGCATCGAGCTCGGCTGAGCGCGCTTTTCTGCGCGCGCGCTCGACGAACGCGCTCGGCGTCATGCCGCACAGGCGCTTGAAATGCCGCGCCAGATGACTCTGATCGAAGAAGCCCACTTCCGTCGCGACGACCGATCCTGGCACGCCCGCGAGCAATAACGTCTGCGCGCGCCGCACGCGCAACTCGCACAGGTACTTGTACGGCGAAAGTCCGAATTGCTCGCGAAACACGGTCGCGAAGCGCGACACGCTCAGCGCCGAAAGATCCGCGAGTTGCGCGAGGCTCACGGTCTTGTCGAAATTGGCTTCGATGTAGGCGAGCGCGTCGACCAGATTGGCTTGGCTCATGGCGAAGTCTCGGAAGTAAGCGATTGCGCGTGCGTCGACGAAGCGCGCTGAAATCGTCTGATGGAAAACGATGAGAGATCGATCGGCGTGCTGCCCGCATCGAGCAATTCGGCAAGCGTCTCGCCCACGCCCGGTCCGATCTGAAAGCCCGATCCGCTGAAGCCGAACGCGTAGAACAGGCCATCGGCTTTCGAACTCGGACCGATCACCGGCTCCGAATCCGGCAGATAGCTTTCCACGCCGCTCCACACGCGAATCACATGCAGCGGGCGCATCGCGGGCACCATGCGGCGGAACTGCGCCAGTTGCGCGACGGTGTTCTCGGGCAGGACGGAAGCGCGTCGCGTGTCTGCGTCCGCGGGTCCGGGCGGTCCGCCCCCGAGCACGATATTGCCCCGCTCCACTTGCCGGAAATAAACGCTCTCTTCCTTGATCGACGTGTACACGCCCATCGAAGCCTTGAACACGTAAGGCACGGGTTCGGTCACCGCCATTTGCGGGCCGCGCGCGACGAGCGGCACGGGTTCGCCGAATTGCGTCGATAGCGTATTGGCCCACGCGCCCGCGCAAATCAGCACTTGCTCCGCGCGATACACATCGCCCGCCGCGCTTTCCACGCGAAAGCCGCCCGCTTCCTTTTCTACGCGCACCACTTCCGTGTTCTCGACGACGCGCGCGCCGAGCCGCGCGGCAGCACGCCCGAACGCGGGCGCGGCAAGACGCGGATTCGCGTGGCCGTCGAGCGGCGAGATGGATGCGGCGATCACGTCGCGGCCCAGAAAAGGAAAGCGCTCGAACATGGCCGCGCCTTCGAGCACTTCTAGATCGAGGTCGTAAGCGCGCGCATCGGCGGCATAGCGATGAAAGTATTCCGCGTCATGCGCGTGATAGCACACGCGGGTATGCCCCGATGGCAAGAACTCGACATCTTCGCCGAGCAGTTCGCGGGAACGCCGCCACGTTTGCAGCGCGCGATTCGACATTGCGAGTTGCTCCAGCGCGCGGCCTTGGCGACGCACGCCGCCGAAGTTCACGCCGCTCGCCTGTTGTCCGGTCAAGCCGCGTTCGAGCAGGATCACCGAACGCTTGCGACGGCGCAAAAAGAAAGCGGTCGTCGTGCCGACGATGCCCCCGCCGATCACGATCACATCGGCGCGCTCGTTCATTCGCTGGTCTCCAGATCCTTGTGCGGCGCGAGCGCCATGGGCAGAGGTTTCACCGGTGCCTGCCCGCGCAAGCGGCCGACCGCTTCCAGCGGCACGCGTGCTTCGGCTGCAATGACTTCCGCGCCCGCATGTGCGCAGAAGCGGCCTTGGCACCGGCCCATGCCGACGCGCGAAAAAGCCTTCGCGCGATTCGCTTCCTTCGCGCCCATGTCGTTCACGACGCGCCTCAGGTCGCCTGCCGTTATCGCTTCACATCGGCACACGATGGTTTCATCCGGCAAGGCGGCGGCAAAGCGCGCGGGCCACGGAAACGCGGTGCGCAAGCCGGAAGCAAAACGCGTGAAGCGATTTAGTTGCAAGCGCAACTTGTTGGCTTCGTCTTCGCTGCACGTCATGCCGATGTCCTTCAACGCCGCGAGCGCCGCAAGACGTCCCGCGCGCTCGGCGGCATCCGCGCCGCGCACGCGCGCGCCATCGCCGGCAAGATAGATGCCTTTCACGTTGCTGCGGCCATCCACATCGGCGATGGGAAGCCACTGTTGCAACGCCTGATCGAAGCGGAACTCGCAGCCCGCGAGATCGGCGAGCTGTGTTTCAGGGCGCAAGTGATAGCCGAGCGCGACGGCATCGCATCCGACTTGCAGCATCGCGCCATCGGCTTGCCTGACGCGCACGCCTTGCACGCCATGCTCGGGCGTGCCTCGAATCTCGACCGGCGTGATGCCGCGATGAACCGGCACGCGCGCATCTTTCAGCACGCGCATCAACGCGACGCCCTTCCTTAACGCCGATGGAATCGCGAGCAGTTGCGGCAACGCGCGCAGACGCTGCGCGAACGTCGATGTATCGAGCACCGCACTTACTGTCGCGCCCGCCTTCACGTATTGCGCGGCGACGAGATAGAGCAACGGACCGGTGCCCATCATCACGACGCGCGAACCGATCGCGCAGCCCTGCGATTTGAGCGCGACCTGCGCGCCGCCGAGGCTATACGCGCCCGCGTGATGCCAGCCGGGAACAGGCATCAGCCTATCGGTCGCGCCGCTGCAAATGATGAGCGCATCGAACGCGAGCTTGCGATGACGCGTGCCGCTCACCGTGTGCAGTGCATTCGGCTCGATGTTCCAGACGAGCGTATCGGGCACGTAGTCGATCTTCGGGCGCAACGCATCGAACGCATCGTGCAATGCACGCGCGCGCGTTGCTTCCGTACCGTACAAGGTCTCGTACGTGCGCTTGAATCCTTCCGGCTGACGACGATAGATCTGCCCGCCGTCGCGTCTGCCTTCATCGATAACGACGGGACGCAAGCCCGCTTCGACGAGCGCCTGCGCCGCACGCACGCCCGCCGGTCCTGCGCCGATCACGATCACAGTCGCGGCCATACGCCCTCCTGCGCTTCTGCAAGACGCGTGACGATCGACATGCCTTCGGCCGCCTGCGTCGTGCACGCGCGCACGCGCTCGCCGTTAGCGGTCCACACCCAGCAGTCCTGGCATGCGCCCATCACGCAGAAGCCCGCGCGGCGGCCATCGCCGAACTCGGAGTCGCGCAATGCTTCGTGCGATGTGAGCAGCGCGACCATCAGCGTGTCGCCTTCGGCTGCGAGCGCACGCTTGCCGTCGATGACGATCTCGAACGTCCTGCGTCCTTTCTCGGCGACTCTCACGAAGCGTCCGCTCATGCCGTCACCGTTTCCATCGACTGCATGCGGGCGAGATCGTCGGCGCTGTGATGACACAGGATGTGCGCGCCCGAAGGCAAAGTCTTCTTCGCGGGCGGCGTCACGTTGCACTTGCCGTCGATGCGCGCCGCACAGCGCGAACGGAAGCTGCACAACTCGGGCGCATCGCTTTCCGGACCGAGCGCGGGCAATGCGCCGAGCGCCATCGCACGACGTGAATCGAGCCAGCCGGGACGCAACGCAGGAACCGAATCGACGAGCAAGCCCGTATAAGGGTGATACGGCGGATGCGAAAGCGCATCGCGCTGGCCCGCTTCGACGCACTGGCCCGCATACAGCACGATGACTTCATCGCAGATGGCGCGCACGGTCGAGATGTCGTGGCTGATGAACATGTACGACACATTCAGTTCGCGACGCAGCTCGGCGAGCAGATCGAGAATCGCCGCGCCGACGACCGTATCGAGCGCGGACGTCACTTCATCGCAGAGAATGAGCTCGGGATTCGCCGCGAGCGCGCGTGCAAGATTCACACGCTGCTTCTGCCCTCCCGACAGGCCGCCCGGCTGACGCTTCGCGATCGATGCAGGCAGCTTCACGAGATCGAGCAGCTCCAGCATGCGCTTTTGCGCGGCCGCGCCCCGCAGACCGTGATAGAAGTTCATGGGCCGCGCGAGAATATCGGCAATGGTGCGGCTCGGGTTCAACGCGGTATCGGCGTTCTGAAACACGATCTGCACGCGACGATATTGATCCAGCGTGCGTTCCGATAGTTTCGCTGGCAACGATTTGCCGTCGAGCAGCACGTCGCCGTGCGCGCGATCGACGAGACCCGCGATCACGCGCGCGAGCGTCGTCTTTCCCGAGCCCGATTCGCCGATCACGCCAAGCGTGCTGCCGCGCGCGATTTTCAGGCTCACATCATCGAGCACACGCACGGCGGGCACGCCGTTCGCATCGATGCGTCCATAGCCCGCGCTCAGATTGCGGATTTCGAGCAGCGGGACTTTGCGCGCATCGTCGGGCGTTGCGCGTTCCACTTCGGGACGGCGCGTTGCCGCGAGCAACTGGCGCGTGTACTCGTCGGCCGGCGCGTCGAGCACTTGCGCGGTCGCGCCGTTCTCGCGCACGCGTCCACCGTTCAACACGACGATGCGATCCGCCATCTGCGCGACGACCGCGAGATCGTGCGACACATACACGGCCGTCGTGCCCAGCTCGCGCACCACGCCCTTGAATGCGGCGAGCACTTCGATCTGCGTGGTCACGTCGAGCGCGGTGGTCGGTTCATCGAACACGACGACGGCGGGATCGGTGATCAGCGCCATTGCCGCCATCAAGCGCTGCAACTGGCCGCCCGACACCTGATGCGGATAACGATCGCCGATGGTCTCGGGATTCGGCAACGCGAGCGAACGAAACAGGCTGATCGCTTTCTCACGCGCGACAGCGGGCGTCATGAGTTTGTGCAGCAGCGCGGGTTCCGTGACCTGATCCATGATCGTGCGCGCCGGATTGAAGCCCGCCGATGCGCTCTGCGCGACATACGCGACGGTGCGCGAACGCAATGCGCGACGGCCCTTCGCGTCGAGCGACAACACATCGGTATCGCCGATCTTCACCGAGCCGCCCGCGATAGAACAACCGCCGCGGGCATGACCGAGCAGCGCGAGCGCGATGGTCGTCTTGCCCGAGCCCGACTCGCCGATCAGCGCGAGCACTTCGCCCTTCTTCACCGTGAAGTCGACGCCCTTCACGATCTCGACGACGGGATCCGGCGCCGCGCCAGCAACGACGCGCAAGCCTTTCACTTCGATCATGTTCGTGCCTGTGTTCGATGTCATTGGCCGCCTCCATGCGAACGCGCGCCATGACGACGCAAACTGTCGATGAGCAGATTCACGCCTACAGTCAGCGTCGCGATCGCGACTGCCGGCATCAGCACCGCGGGCGCGCCTTCCGCCAGCCCGCCGATGTTCTCGCGCACGAGCGAGCCCCAGTCCGCGTTCGGCGGCTGCACGCCGAGACCGAGAAAGCTCAGGCCCGAAAGCAGCAGCACGATGAACACGAAGCGCAGGCCGAAGTCCGCGAGCATCGGGTGAATCATGTTGGGCAGCACTTCGACGCGTGCGATATAGAAGAGCTTCTCGCCGCGCGCCTTCGCGACCTGCACGTATTCGAGCGTCATGATGTTCACCGCGAGGGAGCGCGAGATGCGGAAGGCACCGGGGATATAGGCGAGTGCGGCGACCATCATCAGCATCGGAATGGACGAGCCGAATGCGGCAATCACGACGAGCGCGAGGATCTTGCTCGGGATCGAAATGAGCGCATCGAACAGGCGGCTCAGCATTTCATCGACCCAGCGTCCCGACACGGCGGCCACGAGACCGAAGAACGTGCCGATGACGCTCGCGGCCACCGTCGCGGCGAGCGCGAGGCCGACCGTGTATTGCGTGCCGTAAAGAATGCGGCTCAGCATGTCGCGGCCGAGATAGTCGGTGCCGAGCAGATGTGCCGCGCTATACGAGCCGAACACTTCCGTCGATGTGAACGCGCCGCCTTTATAAGGCGCGACAACCGGCCCGACGAACGCGACCACGAGCCAGAACACGACGATGAACAGACCGATGAGACCCAGCACCGAAAAGCGGTTGACGAGGCGGCTCATGAGGCCGCGCCTGACGACGACGGGCGCTTGCTCCTGCGGGGCATCGGCGGGCGGCTGATCGTATAGCACGGTCGTGGCGTGAGAAGTGACGTTCCGATTCATCGTTGACGCAGCCTCGGGTTGGAGACGATCTGAGCCAGATCGGCGATGAGCACGAGCGCGAGATAAGCCGCGCAGAACACCATCACGCAGCCCTGCACGAGCGGCATGTCGCGATTGGTGACGGCGTCGACCATGAGGCTCGCGAGACCGGGATAGTTGAAGATCGATTCGACGATCACCACGCCGCCGAACAGATACGAGAGCGAGAGCGCAACCGCATTTGCAATCGGCCCGATGGTGTTCGGCAATACATGCCGCAACACGACGCGCATGGGCGAGGCGCCTTTCAGCACCGCCATCTCCACATACGAAGCGTTGAGCTGATCGAGCACCGCCGCGCGCGTCATGCGCGCCATCTGCGCGACGATCACGCAGCAGAGCGTCATCACTGGCATCGCATAGGTCCGCACGAGCGCGCCGAACGACGATACATCCGACAGATACGACAACGCCGGCAGCCAGCGCAGCTTCACCGCGAAGATCAGCACCGCGATGGTCGCGACGAGAAACTCGGGCACCGCCACCGTCGAAAGCGTGAGCACGTTGAGCACGCGATCGACGAGCGAGCCGCGATACATCGCCGAGAGAATGCCGATGAACAACGCGATCGGCACCGACACCAGCGCGGTCAACCCCGCGAGCACGAGCGAATTCGGCAGACGCGTCGAGATGAGTTCACTGACCGGCAGATTGTTCGACAGCGACGTGCCGAAGTTGCCCGTCACCACATGCAGAAGCCATTGCAGATAACGCGTGACGGCAGGCTGATCGAGGCCGAACTGATGCCGCAGCGCCGCCACCTGTTCGGGCGTCGCCGCCTGACCGAGCGCCTGTTGCGCGGCATCGCCCGGCAAGAGACCGGTGATGCCGAACACCACCATCGACACGATTAGCAGCGTGAGCAGCGCGAGGCCGAGGCGCGCGGCGACGAGTCGTTGCGCATGAGCTTTCATCGGATAAACGCCTCTCTCTCGTTGAAGGTTTGACTGCGCGCGCCATCGGAAGATGGCGCACATCCCGCTTCAAAGCATGCTCATGCCTCGAGCCACACGTTCTCCGCGAACATCCAGCCCATCAGGCCCGCGAGCGGAATGCCGCCCAAGCCCTTCAGCTTCGTCGTATGCGCGTCGAGCGAACTCTGGAACATCGGAATGCCGATGCCGCCGTCCGTATGCACGAGCTCCTGCATGTCGCCGTAAATCTTCTTGCGCTTCGCATCGTCCGGTTCGCCACGCGCGGCGACGAGCATCTGGTCGAACTGCGGGCTCTTCCAGTTCGCTTCGTTCCATGGCGCATCGGATTTGAAGAACTGCGTGAAGATCACGTCCGCACTCGGGCGCGCGTTGATGTTGCCGAAGCCGAGCGGATGCTTCATCCAGTGATTCGACCAGTAACCATCCGCCGGCACGCGCGTCACTTGCAGATTGATGCCCGCTTGCGGCGCGACCTGCTGCATCAGCACGGCCATCTCCACGGAACCTTCCGCCGCCGGCGATGCGTACAGTTGGATCGGCGTGCTGCCGAGCTTCGCCTTCTGAAAGTGGAACTTCGCCTTGTCCGGATCGAAGCCGCGTTGCGGCAGACCCGACATGTAGTACTTGTTGCTCGGATCGATAGGCTGATCGTTGCCGATCGCGCCATAGCCGCGGAAGATCGTCTTGCGCATCTGCTCGCGATCCATCAGGTACATCATGCCGCGGCGGAAATCCGCATTGCCGGTGATGCCGCCATCGTCGCGCATGATGAGGTCGGTGTACTGGCCCGTCTTCGTTTCCAGCACCGCGAAGCCCGGCGTGCCCTTGATCCGCTCGGTCGAGCGCGCGCTCACTGCATTGATGAGCTGCACGTCGCCGGACATCAGCGCGTTCACGCGCGCGGGTTCGTCCGCGATGCCGATCAGCTCCACTTCGTCCAGATGCGGCATGCCCGGCTTCCAGTACTTCTCGTTGCGCACGCCGACGGTACGCACGCCCGGCGAGAACTCCTTCAGCTTGAACGGGCCCGTGCCGACCGCCGTCTTGAAGTCCGTCGTGCCGTCCTTGATGATGAGGAAGTGCGAGTCCGCGAGAATCACGGGCAGGTCCGCGTTCGCGCCCGTCAGCGTGATCGTGAGCTCGTTCGGGCCGGTCGCCTTGATTTCCTTGAACTGATCGGCGAGCGTCTTCGCCTTCGAGCCGACCGCCGGATCCTTATGGCGCATCAGCGAATAGATGACGTCCTGCGGCGCGAGCGATTTGCCATCGTGGAACTGCACGCCGCTGCGCAGCTTCACGACCCACACGGTCGCGTCTTTCGTTTCGAGCGATTCGGCGAGCGCCATCTTCGCGCCGAGATGATTGTCGAGTTCGGTCAGGCCGCTGTAGAACATGAAGCCGCGCGCGTAGTCCGTGCCGAGCGCGCCCTTCGCCGGATCGAGCGTATCGGCGGCTGACGACGACTGCGTCGCCACGCGAATGCGTCCGCCCTGCTTCGGCTTGTCCTGCGCGAAAGCCGCGCCGCTCGCGGTGAGCAGACCCGCGCCCGTCATTGACATGAGTCCGCCCGCGGCCATCGCGCGAAGGACATTGCGCCGGGACGCGCCACGGCGCGTCAGTTCTTCCAGGCGTTTGCCGGCATCGGCGTGAACGAGTGCTTCAGGCGATTTGTCGATGCTCATGAACTTCTCCGCGATAGGGACTGTGAATGTTCGACGGCTTGGTTATTGGATGAAGGCCGTCTGTCTTTGCTTTCGATGCTTCAATAGAAAACGTCTTTGATCGAGTAATACGCGCCGACGAGCGGCAGGAACCACGGCTTGCCCGTATGGCCCGGAATCGCGGGCCAGTCGAAATCGCGCCACGGGTTCGCATCGGCGTTGCCGTTCATCACGTCGGCCATGATCTGGCCCATGTGCGTCGACATCTGCGTGCCGTGGCCGCTGTAGCCCATCGAGAAATAGATGCCATCGTGCTGGCCCGCGCGTGGCAGGCGATCCGCGGTGATATCGACGAGACCGCCCCAGCAATAGTCGATGCGCGCACTGGCGAGACTCGGGAAAATCGCTGCGAGATTCGCCTGCAGAATGCGTCCGCTCTTCGCGTCCGATGGACGTTCCGACGCGGTGAAGCGCGCGCGTCCGCCGAGCAGCAAACGTGAATCGGGCGTCACGCGAAAATAGTTGTGCATCAGGCGGCTCGTCGTGTACGAGCGGCGCTGCGGCAACAGTTGCTTCAGTTGTTCCGCTGGCAGCGGCTCCGTCACGATGATGAACGAGCCGACCGGTGCAAGCCTGCGCCGATACCACGCGAACGGTCCATGCTTCGAAGGCCCTGTCGCTATCAGCACTTGCCTTGCGCGCAACGTGCCGCGCTTCGAATCGATTCGATAGGCGCCGCCTTCCTTCGCGATCGCCGTGACTTCAGCGTGCTCATAGAGACGCGCGCCTTGCCTCGCCGCTGCATTCGCGAGGCCGACGGCGAACTTGCCCATATGCATCTGTCCGCCGTGACGTTGCAACAGCCCGCCGTGAAAGGCATCGGACTGCACTTCATTGCGGACCTGCTCGCGATCGAGCACATCGATATCCGGATCGACTTCGCGCCGGATCAACTCGGCGGTCGTCGCGATATGTTCGAGATGATGCGGCTTCGCGGCGAGCTTCAGCTTGCCCGACGCGAGATAGTCGCAATCGATGTCTTCTTCGCGGATCAAACGTTCGACCGTGCTCACCGCCGCCGCATACGCGCGATAACAGCCTTGCGCGCGCTCCACGCCGAGTTGCGAGCGCAGCGCCGCATAATCCTGCGCGACGCCCGTATTGCATTGACCGCCGTTGCGTCCCGACGCGCCGCCGCCTATGCGCCCGGCATCGAGCACGACGACCGACGCGCCGCGCTTCGCCAACGCGAGCGCCGCCGACAAACCGGTGAACCCGCCGCCGATCACGGCGACATCGGCCTGGCCATCCGCCGGGCCTTCGCACGTCGAGATGATCGAAGGCGCGGTATCGAGCCAGTAGGAGTCGAGTTTCATCGGCATTGCTCGCGTGAAGTGGCTTCGATTACAGACCGAGTTGACCGGCGAGATCGCCGATGGTGTCCACTTCGTAATACTCGTAGTACGGCGTGCCCGGCTCGTGGCCGCGCTTCACGAACGCCTTGTGCTTGATGCCCATGTCGTGCGCGGTCATCAGGTCGTAGCGCAGGCTCGACGACACATGCAGCACGTCTTCCGGATTGCAGTTCAATTGGTCGAACATGTACTCGAAGCCCTGCATGCGCGGCTTGTACGACTGCGCCTGCTGCGCCGTGAACACGCGATGAAACGGCGCGCCGAGCTTGTCGACGTTGCTCTGAATCTGATCGTCCGATGCGTTCGACAGAATCACGAGCTTGTACTTCTTCGCGAGACGCGAGAGACCTTCCGGCACATCCGGATGCGGGCCCCACGTCGGCACGGCGAGGTAGTATTTTTCGGCTTCGGCTTCGTTGAATTCGACGTTCATGCGCTCGCACGCGCGGCGCACCGAATTGACGATCACGTCGCGATACGGCTTCCACGCGCCGAGCACTTCGTCGCGGCGATAGCCCGCGAAGAACTTGACGAATTGTTCGAGGTCGTCGCCCTGCAGGCGGTCTGCGTACATCTCGCGGGTCATGTCGGCCATGCGGAATTTCGTCAGCGTGCCGTAGCAGTCGAACGTGATGTACTTCGGCTCGAAATCGATCATGATGTCAGTCCTGTCGTGTGTTGGTTGAAACAAGAAACAGCGAAGTGTCGAGAAAATTTAAACAAGGCAAAAATGACTGATGGCGTTGAATGCGTGCCTCGCGACGATATAAGTCATGCGTTTTGAGGCGTCGCCACAGCAGAAAATGCGGCGCACGTTTGGAACGATCGTGCGCTTCAGACTTCCGTATCGATGAGCACGCTCTTGAAGCGCAGATTCGCTTCGTAAGCCTGCCGTCCGAGATCCTTGCCAATGCCAGAGCGCTTGTAGCCGCCCGTCGGAATCACGAAATCGCTGGTACGTCCATAGCGATTCACCCATACCGTGCCCGCTTCGATGCCGCGTACCATGCGCAACGCGCGACCGATGTCCGCGGTATGCACGCCCGCAGCAAGGCCGTAGTCCGGATGCGCTGCGAGTTCCAACGCTTCTTCTTCGGTGTCGAACGACTGCACGGTGAGCACCGGGCCGAAGATTTCATTGCGCACGGCGTCGCTCTCCTGCGTGACGTCGCACAGCAACGTTGGCGAATAGAACGCGCCGGGCGTCGCGGCATCGGCACGCTTTCCGCCGCAACGCATGGTCGCGCCGTTCGCGATGCTGCGCTGAACGATCGCATCGATGCGCTGCGCCTGCGGCTCCGAAATGATCGGCGGCAAGGTCGTGCCCGCAGCCCAGGTCGCGCCCGCTTTCAGTTCGCCGAATGCTTGCGCGATGCGATCCGTCAGTTCTTCGGCGATGCCGCGCTGCACGAGCAGCCTCGATCCCGCGACGCACACTTGCCCCGCATTCCCCGTGATGGCGCCCGCGATGCGACGTGCGACCTCATCGATGCGCGGTGCGTCGGCGAACACGATCTGCGGGCTCTTGCCGCCCAGTTCCAGCGTGACCGGCTTCGTGCCGCTTTGCGCGCATGCGGCCATGATCGCGGCGCCGGTGTGCGTCGATCCGGTGAACGTCACTTTGCCGATGCGGGGATGACGCACGAGCGCATCGCCGGTGGTGCGGCCATCGCCCTGAACGACGTTGAAGATGCCCGGCGGCACGCCCGCTTCGAGCGCGAGCTCGGCGAGACGCAACGCGCTGAACGGCGTCATCTCCGAAGGCTTCAGCACGACCGCGTTGCCCGCCGCGAGCGCGGGCGCGGTCTTCCATATGCCCATCACGAGCGGAAAGTTCCACGGAGCAATCGCGCCGATCACGCCATACGGCTCCGCGATCGTCATGCCGAGATGTCGATGATCCGTTGCCGCAACATCGCCGCCGATCTTGTCGGCAAGCTCCGCATAGAAGCGGATGCTCTCGGCGGTGAACGGCACGTCCCAGTTGTATGCGTCGCGCACCGGCCGCGTCGAGCCGATCGCTTCGAGCGGCGCGAGATTCGCAGCGTCGGCAGCGACGAGATCGGCGAACCTGCGCAGCACGCGTGCGCGCTCGCGTGGCGCGCGGCGGGCCCAGTCGCTCTTTTTGAACGCGCTGTAGGCGTTCTGCACGGCGTAGTCGATCATCGCGTCATCGGCGACGGGCACCGAGGCATACGCGACGCCATCCGACGGACGCGTTACCTCGATACGCGACGCGCCCGCATCGATCAGTTCGCCGCCGATGAAGTGCCCGCTTCTGATGACGATGCTGGCAGGATCGAACCGGTCCATATGCGTGAGTCCTCCTCGGCATGTTGCGTTGACATGACTCCATCGTAGGGCCAGCGCGCCGGCATATTTCGCCGACAAAATTGCCGATTCAGCACAGCGCGCGCGTTCTTGCCGCGATAACCTGCGGTTTTGCGTTGCACCACGCGGCGCAATCTCGGGCCGTGCGGGACAGGAAGATCGTCCTAGCCATGCGCGCTGCGCGGTGTCAAAGTCACGGTAAATGTCTTCAAACTGAGGAGGCCGCGTGCCTGACTCGAACAATAACGAAGTGGTCGAATACCGGGCTTTCACGCTCGACGACCTTCCTGCAGCGCACGCGTTGTCCGCGTCCGTGAAATGGCGGCATCGCGCGGACGATTGGCGTTTCGCGGCGCGTATCGGCAGCGGCTTCGCGGCGGTCGATCAGAACGGTGCGCTCGTCGGTACGGCGCTCGCGTTTCAGTTCGGCGCGGATGCGGCGACGCTCGGCATGTTCATCGTGTCGCCGGAACATCAGCGGCGCGGCATCGGGCGCGGACTGCTCGACCGCCTGCGTGCGAAGCTCGGTCCGCGCATGCTGCTGATCCACGCATCGAACGAAGGCAAGCCGCTTTGCGTGGAACGCGGCTTCGAAACCATCGACACCATTCATCAACATCAGGGCGCGGCCTTTCAGCCGCCGCTCGTTTCGCTGCCGCCGGGCGAACGGCTCCGTCCGATCGGCGCGAAGGATACGCCGCGTCTTGCCGCGCTGGCATCGCGCGCAAGCGGGCTGGATCGCACGGAACTCATGCCGCAATTGCTCGATGTCGCGAGCGGCATCGCACTCGATCGCGATGGCGAACTGATCGGCTTCGCGCTCTTCCGACGTTTCGGCGATGGTCACGTGATCGGCCCGGTCGTCGCGCCCGAGTCGGCGGACCAGAACCGCGCCAAAGCGCTGATCAGCTATTGGCTCGCACTGAACGCGGGCATGTTCGTGCGCATCGATACGCCCTTGCGTTACGGCCTTTCCTCGTGGCTGGAAGGACTCGGCCTGCCGCTCGTCGATACCATCGAGCAGATGGCGCTCAACGGCAAGCCATCCACCGATGCGACGTTCACGCAATTTGCGCTGACGAGCCAGGCCGTGTGGTAATCGATCGTCACGCCTTCGCGAGCCACGCGAACTCCGCGAACCGATAGCCCATCACGCGTCCTGACGGCGTCCCCTTCAAGCCGCGCAAGTTCGAGCTTTGCGCGTCGATGAAGTTGATGAAGGCCGGAATCACGAGACTGTTCTTCTCGTAGACGATGGTCTGCATGTCGCCGTACATCTGCTTGCGCTTCGCTTCGTCGCGTTCGCGGCGCGCCTGTATCAACAGTTGATCGAACTGCTCGTTCTTCCAGCCGGACTCGTTCCAGTTCGCGTTCGAGCGAAAGAACTGCGTGTACAGCAGATCGAGCGTCGGGCGCGGCAGGATCGAGCCGTAGGTCATCGGATACTTCATCCAGTAGGTCGTCCAGTAACCATCGGCGGGCACGCGGCGCACGTTGATGTCGACGCCCGCCTGTTTCGCCGCCTGCTGGATCAGCATCGCGGAATCGAGCGCGGTCTCGACGGATGGCGGCGCGATGATCTCCGCACGCGCGCCCGGCGTGCCGGCCTTCTTGAAGTGGAACTGCGCCTTGTCCGGATCGAACGTGCGCTGAGGCAATCCCTTCATGAAGTATGGATGCCACTCGGGCACCGGATGATCGTTCGCGAGCGTGCCGTGTCCGCGCAACATCACGTTCACGATGCGCTGGCGATCATGCAGATACTTGATGCCTTCGTTGAAGTCCGCGCTCTTTGTCGGCAGCATGTCCTGCCGCAGCGCGAGATCGGAATAGAGTTGCGACGGACTTTCGAGCACGGTCACCTTGCCGGTCTGCTTCACGCGGTCGACATCGCGCGCGGGCAGTGGCGAGATGAGCTGCACATCGCCCGCGAGCAGCGCATTGGTGCGCGCTGCATCATCGCCGATGCCGATGATCTCCACTTCATCCAGATACGGACGCCCCGGCTTCCAGAAGTTCGCATTGCGCGCGCCGATGCAGCGTTGCGCCGGCGTGAACTCCTTGCATGTGAACGGTCCCGTGCCGTTGCCCTTCGAAAAATCGGTCGTGTTCGCGGCGACAATCACGAGATGCGGAATCGCGAGCAGCGCGGGAAGATCGACGTTCGGCTCGGTCAGCGTGATCTCGACTTTCAACGGTCCCGCCGCCTTCACCGAGCTGATGCCATCCGCTATCGATTTCGCTTTCGAGCCGGTCGCCGGGTCCTTGTGGCGCATCAACGAGAACACGACATCGTCGGATGTCAGCGGCTTGCCGTCGTGGAAATGCACGTTGGGCCGCAGTGTGACGGTCCATGTCGTGAAGTCGTCGGATTCGAGCTTCTCCGCGAGCGCGTTCTGCGTCTTGAAGTCGGCGTCGAGTTCGGTGAGGCCGCTATAGAACATGTACGCGCGAGCGTAATCGCCGGTATGCGTTCCCTTCGCGGGATCGAGCGAGTCCATCAGCGACTGATTCGCGAGCGCCACGCGGATGCGTCCGCCGCGTTGCGGCGCGGGCTCGTTCCCGGCGAATGCAAGCGACGATGCGCCCGGCAAGATCAGCGTCGCCGCACCCGCCGCGGCAAGCGTTTTCATCGCCTTGCGGCGGCTCGGATGGGCAACTACGAAGTCCTTCGGCAATGTCATGTGAGCCTCGCTCGTTCATTGTCGTTTCAACGGATGAGATGCAACCTGCCTTCACAGCGCCATGCAAAGCCGATAGGCGTCATAGATGGCCGTATGGATATCGCGCGACGCGCTGGCATCGCCGATGCGGTACAAGTGGAACTGTCCTTCCTCGCGTTCCTTCGCTTCGGGTTGCGGCTTGCCTGTCGCGAATGCTTCGACATCGGTGTAGCCGTCATTGGCCGAATACATGCGCGCCGCTTCGAAGAGATCCTCGACCGCGAGCATGCCGCGCTCGACCACGACATGATCCGCTTCCATCTCGACGAGCTCGTTCGTCAGATGATGACGGAACACGGCGCGGCGCTTGCCGCCATCGGTCGCGCTCACTTCGATCAATTCGATGTTCGTGCGGACCGGCACATCCCAGCGCGCGATATTGCGCATCCAGACCTGATCGTCGCCGCGTCCGCCGGTTTCCTGCGCGGGCACGCTGTCGATGAGCGCGAGCGATACAGCAAGGCCCGCATCGACATATCGCTCGGCGCAGAGATACGCGTTATGCCGGCCCGTGCCGTCGTAGACGAGCACGCTGCCTTCGCGCGGCGGCGTTTCGGTGAGCGCATCGAAGACGGACTTGCAGAGCTCGCCGCCCGGCAACGCATCGAGATTCGGCAGGCCGCCCGTCGCGACGATGACCACATCCGCGCCATGATCGAGCACGTCGCTCAACTCGGCGTAGTGGTTGTAGCGCACATCGACAGCGAGCTTGTCGAGTTGCGCCACGCGCCAGTCGACGATGCCGATAAGATCGCGCCGCCAGCTTCCCGTCGCCGCGAGCAACATCTGTCCGCCCGCCTCCGAGTTCGCCTCGAGCACGGTGACGTCATGGCCGCGCGTCGCGCAGATGCGCGCGGCTTCGAGGCCCGCAGGTCCCGCGCCGACGATGAGCACGCGCTTCTTCTGCGCGGCCTCCGGTATGTCATGCGTGAGATACGTCTCGCGCGATGTCGCCGGGTTATGAATGCACGTCGCGCGAAAGTTGCGGCAGAACGATGCGCCGACGCACGGCCTCGCTTCATCCTCCTTGCCTGCTTCGACGAGCTTCACGAGATGCGGCTCCGCGATATGCGCGCGCGTCATGCCGACCATGTCGAGCAGACCTTCGCGTATCGCATAACGCGCCGTGGCGAGATCGGCGATCTTCGCTGCGTGGAAGACGGGCAGATCGACCGCGCGCTTGAACGCGGCCGCTTTGGGCAGCCACGGTGCAGACGGCACGAACATGCCCGGCATCGAGTTGACCGCGAGCGACATCTTCGTGTCCATGCGCCCGAACGTGACGTTGAAGAAATCGAACAGACCCGTGCTCTGCAGGATGCGCGACATCTCCAGCCCTTCCTCGAAGCTGCATCCGTCTTCGAGCGCGAAGCGAAAGCCGACGATGAAATCGTCGCCCACCTGCTTGCGTATTTCTTCGTGAACCTCGATTGCGAAGCGCACGCGATTCGCCGTCGAACCGCCGTATTTATCGGTGCGCAGGTTCACGGTCGGGTCCATGAACTGGCCGATGAGATGCCCGCCCGCATGCGTTTCGATGCCGTCCAGACCGCCATCGCGGCAGCGCTTCGCCGCAAGGCCGAAGTCGCGGATCACGCGTTTGATGTCGGCATCGTGGATAGCCTGCGGCATCGCCCGATGCAGCGTTTCGCGCACGGCCGATGGCGCGATCATCGGCAGCCACGGTTCCGTGTATGCATCGCCGCGCCGCCCGAGATGTGTGATCTGGCACATGAGCGCTGCGCCGTGCGTATGGACGCGATCGGAAAAGCGCCGCAGATGCGGCACCACGGCATCGGTCGAGACGTTGATCTGCTGGAACGTATTGGGACTGTCGAGGCTGACGTTCGACGAGCCGCCGAACATCGTCAGCGCGATACCCCCTTTCGCCTTTTCCTCGTGATACCGTTGATAAACCTCCTGAGGGAATTCATCACGCGTGAGACGGCTCGCGTGACTCGTGCTCATCACACGGTTTCTGAGTACGAGATGCCTGAGGGCAAAGGGCTGAAGCAACGGGTCCGACGAAGCAGTGGTCATGGCCTGCGAGAAGAAGTAAGCGTCGGACTCAAGGTAAGGAGGTCAATATGCGCCGTCAAATTACAAATGGATGCACGCCCCTTAACATGGTGTTGTATGAGTCTGCGACTTCCGTCCCTTCAGGCACTGCTCGTCTTCGAAACATCCGCGCGGCTCTTGAGCTTCACCAAGGCGGCCGGCGAACTCAACGTGACGCCCGTCGCCGTGAGCCGCATGGTGGCGCGTCTCGAAGACGCGCTCGGCTTCAGGCTCTTCGCTCGCACGAAGCTAGGGCTTACCCTGACCGATCGCGGCGCAACATTGCAGCGCGCCGTTGCATCGGGTTTCGGGCAGATCGGCGATACCATCGATGAACTCAAGCGCGATCATGCGCAAGGCGAGATCGTCACGCTGTCGCTCGCGAGCGGCTTCGCCGCGTTGTGGCTCTTGCCGCGTTATGCGGGGTTTCGCCGCGCGTTTCCTTCCATCAATCTGCGCTTGCAAGTGATGGCCGGGCGGCTCTACGGACCGCTCGAAGATGCGGACCTCGGCATCCGGCTGCATGGTCCGGGTTCGGAGAAGGAACCGCTTCTTCTTTGTCCGGAGATCATCGTCCCTGTCTGTAGTCCGAACTATCGCGCCGAATTCGGCCCGCTCGATACGCCGGCGAGCATCGAAGGTCACGCCTATATTCATCTCGACGTGACCACGCTTTCCTGGGCGGATTTTCATCGTGCGACGGGGCTGTCCGACAAGGGCATCGGCGAAGCGGTGCATCACACCGATCCCGGACTCGCCGTGCAATGCGCGATGCTCGGACAAGGCGTCGTGCTCGGCTGGCTGCTCGCGATCGCGGCGCCGTTGAACGAGGGCAAGGTCATTCCCGCGTGGGACCGATACATCGAAACGGGCTGCAATTACGTGCTCGAACATCGCTCGTCGAATCCGTCGGAAAGCACCCGCGCGGTGGCGCAATGGCTCATCGACGAAATGAGGAAGGAACTCGACGATGCCCGTCGCGTGCTCGCGCCGCTGAAAGCGGTGCCCAAGCACCGCGCCGATCACGCAAGCATGGTTCGATCACCTTCCTGAGGGCGCGGACACCGAACGCTCGCGCTGCCAGCAGCGCAGGCCGAAAAACGGCACGACGCCATAAGCGTGATCGAGCATGTCCGATAGCAACGCCTCGTAGCGCTCCCAGCGAATCTCGTCGATGAACACGCAGATCTCCAGTGCCACGACCGCCGTCGTGGACTGGACGTGGCGAATCACGAGCGGCATGTCGCGACGCACGGCCGGATGCGCGCGCAAATATCCGCTGAGATAGTGCCGATACAAACCGAGGTTCGTGCGGCGCTCGCCTTCGACGGTCACGAGCGGCTGTTCTATCGCTGCGTGCAATTGCGCGAGCAACGCGTCGTCGGGATAGCGGATCGTGTCCACGTCGAAGTGAATCGCATGCCGCAAGCGTCGCGCGCCCGACGCGACCATGCCGCGCCAGTTCTTCACGCTGTTCGTCAGCAGCAGTTGGCTCGGCAACATGACGACGGTGTTGTCGAAGTTGCGCACCTTGATCGTATTCAAGGCAATATCGATCACGATGCCATCGGCGACATATCCGGGCACTTCGATCCAGTCGCCCACGCGCAGCATGTCGTACGCGGCGAGCTGGATGCTGGCGACGAAGCCGAGCAGCGAGTCGCGAAAAATGATGATGAGCAGCGCCGTGATCGCGGAGAGACCGGTGAGCAGATAAACGGGCGAACGCTCGAGCAGCAGCGAAACGACCGCGATCAGCGCGACGAGATACACGACGATCGTGGCGATCTGCAGAAAGCTCTTGATCGGCCGCTCGCTCGCCGAAGGAAAGTGGCTATAGCGCTCGTCGATGCTGTCGCGCAATGCAAGCGCCGCGCGCACCATCGTGTAGACCATGTAGCAGGCCGCGAGTATGGCGAGCGGCTTGCCGAGCGCCGGGATCACCGGAAACGTGAGCCCCGTGAGCAACGGCGCCGCGGCATAGACGATAGCGGCAGGCACGAGCGGCGCAAGCCGATGAAACACGCGATGTCGCTCCGCCGCGATCAGCCACTTGCGCCCTTCCTTGCGTGCGAGCCGGTTGACGATCACGAGCATGATCCAGCGCGTCAGGTAGTAGCAGATGACGCTCGCGAGGAAAATCGCCAGCAGCATGGCGATCACGAGAAGCGTCGCGATGAGCCAGCTATCGGTGGCGACGTTGACCTGCCAGTCGGGTCCCACTTCGAAACGCAAGCTGTTGCCGAACATGGACGCTCCCGTATGGGCGAACCGATGTGATTATTCAGGCGAATCCGACGAGACCGTTGCTTTGCCGAATATTGTAGTAGCGTCGCGACGATGCACGCGATGATCGAAGCCCTTCGCATTTCCCGATTTTCCCGCTACAATTCGGTCCCCTTGCCCAGGTGGCGGAATTGGTAGACGCACTATCTTGAGGGGGTAGCGCCGCGAGGCGTTCGGGTTCGAGTCCCGACCTGGGCACCAGTTGCATCCGCAACGACTTCTGTTTTCTTCTCTCTGCGCGTCGAACGCAGCTTGTGCGTTTCCGGCGGAACAGTCAGGCCCGCGACGGCCGCTCCCGACTGAATCAAGAATTCCCTGAACGCATTGGCGACCTGAGGCAGGCGTCGCTCCGACATATGCACGACATGCCAAGCGCGCTCGATCGGCGTCGAAGGCACGGGAAGCGTCGCGAGCAAGCCCGCCTGCATTTCGAGCGCGCACGCGTGCAGCGAAAGAAACGCCACGCCGAGTCCCGCTTCGACGAGCTGCTTGATCGCTTCATTGCTCGATAACTCGGACGCGGCATGCAGCTTCAGACCCGCTTCCTTGAACAGCCCTTCGATCGCGACGCGCGTGCCCGAGCCGCGCTCTCTGACAAGCAGATTCGCCGATTCGAGATCGGTCAGACGCAGGCGCTTCGCGCGCATCAGCGGATGCGAAGGCGCGGCGACGAACGCCATCGGATGCTTCGCGAATGCGGCGGCGCTCGTGCGCAGTTCGCGCGGCTGCCGTCCCATGATCGCGAGATCGATTTCATTCGTCGCGAGCATGCGGACGATGTCATCGCGATTGCCGATGCGAAACTGCAGCTTCACGCCGGGCCGCTCCTTCGTGAAGCGCACGAGCAGCGGCGGCACGAGATATTCCGCCGTCGTGATCGCACCGATGCGCAACGTGCCGCCCAGTTCGCCGCGCAACGCCGCCACTTCTTCGCCCGCTTCGTTCCAAAGGCTCAGGATTTCGTTCGCGTAACGCGCCATTACTTCGCCCGCAGCCGTGAGCTGCACTTCGCGGCCGACGCGGCGCAAAAGCGGCGTGCCCGCGGCTTCGCCGAGCAACGAGATTTGCAACGAGACCGCCGGCTGCGTGAGATGCAGTTCATCGGCGGCGCCCGAGATGCTGCCCACGCGCGCGACGGTCTGCAGCGTGCGCAACTGACGGAAGGTCGTGGTCTTTAACATTAGTGAAAACTTATGAGTCGGCGATAAATACTAAATAGCGCATATGTTTTCGGGACCTTATATTTTTTCCAACGAGGTCGTCAAGCATCCACACAGCACTTCCGGGAGAGCCATGATGTTGAATCCTTACGCGCAACGGCAGGTCGATTCGCCTCATCGCATCGTGATCGTCGGCGGCGGCGCCGCGGGGCTGGAACTCGCGACGCGTCTCGGCAATAGCGTCGGCAAGCGGCGGCGCGCCGAGGTGATCCTCATCGACCGCTTTCCGACGCACTTCTGGAAGCCGCTTCTGCATGAAGTCGCGTCGGGACAGATCGATGCATCGAGTCATCAGATCGATTACGCCGCGCACGCGAAGTGGAATCACTTTCGCTTCGAGCAGGGCGCGCTCGCGAACATCGATCGTGGACGCCGCGAGATCGTCATCGACGAGACGACCGATATCGACGGACGTCCGCTCCTGCCGAAGCGAACGCTCGCCTTCGATTCGCTCGTGCTCGCGCTCGGCAGCGTGACGAACTTCTTCTCGATTCCCGGCGCGGCGCAGCATGCGCTGACGCTCGAAACGGTGGAGCAGGCGGAAACGTTCCGGCGGCGTCTGTTGTCGAGCCTTCTGCGTTCGAGTCATGCGCGGCAGGCGACGCCCGGCGCGGCGCGCACGCCGGTTTCGGTGACGGTGATCGGCGGCGGCGCGACGGGCGTCGAACTGGCCGCCGCGCTGCGCGGATCGGCGGAAATGCTGCGCGAGTATCACCTCGCGTCGATCGATCCGGCCAGCGACATCCGCATTCGTCTGCTGGAAGGCGCGCCGCGCGTGCTGCCCGCGCTGCCCGAACGCATTTCGACGCGCGCTCAGGACGTGCTCGCCAAGCTCGGCGTGGAAGTGCGGCTGGGTTGCCGCGTGCGTTCGGTGGACGAGCAGGCCGTATCGACCGCGGATGGCGAAACGCTCACAAGCGACATCACGATCTGGGCTGCGGGCGTGGAAGGCGCGCCGGTGTTGCGCACGCTGGAAGGATTGCCGCTGAACCGGCTGGGACAGGTGATCGTCGATGCAACCTTGCAGGTCGAACCCGGCTCAGGCATCTACGCGATGGGCGACTGCGCCGCGTGCGCCGCAGCGAAAGGCGACGCGCTCGTGCCGCCGCGCGCGCAGGCCGCGTTTCAGCAGGCCGTCTATCTCGCCGATGCCCTCGCGCGCCGCCTCGACGAACGCGCCGTGCCGCTCTTCGCGTACCGCGATCAGGGCACGCTCGTCTCCTTCGGACGCGCAGGCGCGGCGGGCGCGCTGATGAGCGAGTTGCTGCGCCGGCCGCTGTTCATCGACGGATGGTTCGCGGCGTCGTGCTACCGGCATCTGTATCGCCGGCACATCATGGGGCTGACGGGCGTCAAGCGGGCGCTGATGTACGCCGCGAGCCAATGGCTGCGCGAGCGCGTGCGGCCTACCGTGAAGCTGAACTGACGCCGATTCAGCGCATTGCGACGGCCGTGCCGGACTCGGCGCGGCCCGACACGAGGCATTGCGACCGGAACGCGTCGCGCTGGCTGCTCGCGGCGGCGTGGCTGAAGCCCTTGCTCAGGGCGTCGAATTCGATCTGCGCCGCGCTCTGCGCGCACGACGACGCGGCCAGGTCGCGTCCCTGCGCGTGGAGCATGGCGCGATCGGCGACGAGATACGCGACGAGCGCAAAGACGACGGCCTTGAATGTTTTCTTCATGCTTGTCTCCTTCCTTGCGTTCTAGGCTAAGGGCCACGCGGCTTCCGGCAAATCAGGGCAAGCCCGAAGCGAACGAACGATTCATTCACGTCGACGTGCCGCCGAGCCCGAATCGGTAAAAAAGTCAAGGTCGTCCGGCGCAATGAATTTGATACGCCGCAATGCACAAAAAACTATTCTTTTGAGTTATCCTCGTTAACCCTTAGGAATACGCCTAAAGTCATTCGGGCTGCGCGCCGGATTCAAGCCTCCGCGCACTCGTCCTGCCTTACATTCCACTGTCAGCGCCTTCCCAGCGAGCACGTTTCTTCGCGTGCTGGCCGTGCTTTGCGCCCGATTTCGACCGAGCTATGCATCTGCCGTCAGTTCTCAGTTTTCTTATCTGGATTCCAGTGGTGTCGGGCATCTTCGTGCTGACGTTCAGCGCATCCGCGACGCTCTCGCGCGCCGTCGCCCTGTTCGGCGCGATTCTCAGCCTGTTGCCCGTCGTGCCGCTGCTCTCCCGCTTCGACGCGTCGTCCAGCGCGATGCAGTTCGTCGAGCGCGTCGAGTGGCTGCCGCAGTTCGGCATTTCGTACCATCTGGGCGTCGACGGCATTTCGCTGTGGTTCACGGTGCTGACGGCCGTCACCACGCTCATCATCTTCGTCGCGTCGTGGCGCTCGGTCACGAAGCAGGTCGCGCAATACTACGGCGCGTTCCTCGTGCTGTCGGGCTGCATGCAGGGCGTGTTCGCGTCGCTGGATGGCATGCTGTTCTTCGTGTTCTTCGAGGCTTCGCTGATTCCGCTGTATCTGCTGATCGGCACGTGGGGCGGCGAGCGGCGCGTGTACGCGGCGATTCGCTTCTTCTTTTTCTCGCTGCTCGGCTCGCTTGCAATGCTGGCCGCGCTCGTTTATCTGTGGACGCAGGCGCATACCTTCGATATCGACGCATGGCGCAACCTGAAGCTCGGCTTCACGCCGCAGATCGTCGTCTTCGTCTGCTTCCTCGCGGCCTTTTCGGTCAAGGTGCCGATGTGGCCCGTCCATACGTGGCTGCCCGACGTGAACTCGGAAGGCCCGACGGGCGCGGCGGTGCTGCTCGGCATGCTGAAGATCGGCGGCTACGGCATGTTGCGCTACGTGTTGCCGATCGTGCCCGACGCAGCGCACTTCTTCGCCCCGGCGATGATCGCGCTGTCGCTCGTCGCGGTGATCTACGGCAGCCTCGTCGCGCTCGCGCAGACGGACATGCGCAAGCTGCTTGCCTACTCGGCAGTCGCGCACATGGGTCTCGTGACGCTCGGCCTCTTTACCTTCGACCGCCTCGGCACCGAAGGCGCGGTCGTGCAGATGCTGTCGTACGGCATCGTGTCCGGCGCGATGCTGCTGTGCACCGGCGTGCTCGTCGAGCGCACGAAAAATGGCTCGATCGATGCCTACGGCGGCGTCGCCAACACGATGCCCCGCTTCGCGGTCTGCGCGATGCTGTTCGCGATGGCCAATGTCGGCCTGCCGGGCACCTCGGGTTTCGTCGGCGAGTTTCTAGTGTTGATGGGCGCGATCCGCCTGAACTTCTGGATCGGCGCGGCTGCGGCCACGTCGCTGATCCTGAGCGCGGCCTATACGCTGTGGATGGTCAAGCGCGTGATTTTCGGCGCGGTGAAGAACGAGCGCGTCGCCGGTCTGCGCGATCTCGGCAAGCGCGAACTCGTGCTGTTCGGCGCGATGGCCGTGCTGGTGCTGGGTATCGGCGTGCATCCGAAGACCTTCACGGACGCGATGGGCCCGTCCGTCGAAAGACTGCTCGCGGCGGCGCAAAGCTCGACGCTGCCCGACGACGGCAGCGCGCCGTCCTACAACGCGCGCCGCGAAGCGGTTTCGGAGCGCACGCCGGGCTGAGTTCCGGCAAAGATGGGACTACGCCGCTAACATTTCGAGTGTTCGCGGACACACGCCGCGGCGCCGCTCTATACTGAGCGGCGCCGCGTTCGTTTTTGCATCGCCTGATCCATCCGAAATTCGCCATTGCATTCGTTCGATATGCAGTCAATGGAGGCCTGGACATGAAGAAGAACTCCGCAGCCATCTGGATTCTCGGCGCGATGGTCATCGGCATAGTGGTTGGCTACATGATCTTCACGAGCTTTCCCGACAAGAAAACCGCCACGGAGATCGCCGGCTACATCTCCCTCGTGTCCGACGTGTTCCTGCGCCTCATCAAGATGCTGATCGGGCCGCTCGTGTTCTCCACACTGGTCGTCGGCATCGCGCACATGGGCGACGCCGCCTCGGTCGGACGCGTGTTCGCCAAGGCGCTCGGCTGGTTCCTCACTGCGTCGCTCATTTCGCTGCTGCTCGGCCTCGTGATGTCGAACTTGCTCAAGCCCGGCGATAACCTCGGCTTGCCGCTTCCCGACATCGGCGCATCGGCGAATCTCGCGACATCGAAGTTCACGCTCAAGGACTTCGTCAGTCACATGGTGCCGCGCTCGTTTGCCGAAGCGATGACCAACAACGAGATCCTGCAGATCGTCGTGTTCTCGATGTTCTTCGGCGTCGCGCTCGCCGCGCTCGGCGAACGCGGCAAGATCCTGCTCGCCGCGATCGATCAGCTGTCGCACGTCATGCTCAAGATCACCGGCTACGTGATGAAGCTCGCGCCGCTCGCCGTGCTCGCCGCGATGGCCGCGACCGTCGCGGTCAACGGGCTGACGATCCTTCTGAAGTTCGCGGTCTTCATGGCCGACTTTTATATCAGCCTCTTTCTGCTGTGGGGCCTGCTCGTGCTCGCGGGCTTCCTGTTTCTGCGGCGGCGCGTGTTCAAGCTGCTGTCGCTCATCAAGGAAGCGTTCATGCTTTCGTTCGCGACCGCGAGCTCGGAGGCCGCGTATCCGAAGATCCTCGACGCGCTCGATCGTTTCGGCGTGAAGCGCAAGATCTCCAGCTTCGTGATGCCGATGGGCTACTCGTTCAACCTCGACGGCTCGATGATGTATTGCACGTTCGCGACGCTCTTCATCGCGCAGGCGTACGGCATTCATCTGCCGATCAGCACGCAGATCACGATGCTGCTGATCCTCATGCTGACATCGAAAGGCATGGCCGGCGTGCCGCGCGCGTCGCTGGTCGTGATCGCGGCCACGCTCAATCACTTCAACATTCCCGAGGCGGGTCTGCTGCTGATTCTCGGCGTCGATACCTTCCTCGACATGGGGCGCTCGGCGACCAACGCCGTCGGCAATTCGATCGCGAGCGCGGTCGTCGCGAAGTGGGAAGGCGAGCTGCTGACGGAATCGGAGGCGGCGAAGAATGCGGCGCGCATCGAGGCCGAACAGGACGCGTCGCTCGCGCATCCCGCGCAGGTCTGACGGAGGCGAGCCATGAAGACGCAGCGCTTCTGGTCGGCGCTGGCTGCGGCCAGCCTGATCGCGATCGCTCCGAACGCGCGCGCGGCCGACGACGTGCAGACACCGCCGCCCGACAACGACGCCTACGCGCCCGCGACGCTGACCGGCACGCTCGCCAAGGCGCGCGACACGGGCACGATCGCGATCGGCTATCGCGATGCCTCGGTGCCGTTCTCGTATCTGAACGCGCGCAAGGAGCCGATCGGCTATTCGATCGAACTCTGCAAGTCGATCGTCGCCGCGATCGGCAATGCGGTGCACAAGAACCTGAACATCCGGTGGGTGCCCGTGACGCCGGAGAATCGCATCGAAGCGGTCGTCGATGGCCGTGTCGATCTCGAATGCGGCTCGACCACGAGCAACGTCGAGCGGCAGAAACGCGTGGCCTTTTCGCCGATCTTCTTCGTGGCCGGCACCAAGGTGATGGTCAGGAAAGGGTCGCCGATCCGCTCGTTTCGCGATCTCGCGGGCAAGAAGGTCGCGGTGACGGCGGGCACGACGAACGAGAAGGCGCTGCGCGATCTCGACCGGAAGTTCGCGCTCGGCCTGCAGTTGCAGATCGTGCCGGATCACGCGGAAGGCTTCGCGCGCGTTGCGAACGGCGAGGCCGATGCCTTCGCCACCGACGACGTGCTGCTCTACGGCCTCATCGCGGAGAACGCGGCGAAGGGCGGCGCGTATCAGGTGATCGGCGATTATCTGTCGTATGACCCGTACGGCATCATGTATCGCAGGGACGATCCCCAGCTTGCACAAGTCGTGAAGGATACGTTCCAGAACCTCGCCGCCGATGGCGAAATCGAGCGTCAATACAAGCGCTGGTTCCTGCAACGTCTGCCGTCGGGAAAAAGCCTCGACATGCCGATGAGCGCGCAACTCGAGAGCATCATCGAGTCGATGGCGGGCGGCGAGGCGCAGTAGCGCGCGGGCGTCCTTACTCGTCGACGAGCTGGCGCACGCGCGCGGCCAGCGTTTCGATCGCGAACGGCTTGGTCAGCACTTGCATGCCGGGCTCCAGGCGTCCATTGCCGATCACCGAATTCTCCGCATAGCCGGTGATGAAGAGCACTTTCAGATCGGGACGCGCCTCGCGCGCCGCATCGGCCATCTGGCGTCCGTTCATGCCGCCGGGCAAGCCGACATCGCTGATGAGCAGATCGATCCGCACATTCGACTGCAACAGCTTGAGGCCCGCGATGCTGTCGGCGGCTTCGATCACCGCGTAGCCGGCCTCTTCCAGCACATCGACGATAAGCATGCGAACGCTCGGTTCATCGTCGACGACGAGCACGGTTTCGCCCGACTCCGCGCCGGAGATCGGCGATGCGGATTGATCGGCGGCATCGTCATCGACACCGCCATAGAAGCGCGGCAGATAGATGCAGACCGTCGTGCCCTGCCCGACTTCGGAATAGATCCGAACCTGGCCGCCCGATTGCTTCGCGAAGCCGTAGATCATCGATAGACCGAGGCCCGTGCCCATGCCGATCGGCTTGGTCGTGAAGAACGGATCGAACGCATTCGCGATGACATCGGGCGTCATGCCGGTGCCGGTATCCGTCACGCACAGCGACAGGAACTGGCCTTCGGGCATGTCGTGGCTTTGGGCCGCGCGGTGGTCGATCCACTTGTTGGCCGTTTCGATGGTGATGCGCCCGCCATCGGGCATCGCGTCTCGTGCATTGATGCACAGGTTGAGCAGCGCGTTTTCCAGTCGTCCCGAATCGACGAGCGCGGGCCACAGGCCCGTCGCGCCGACAGACTCCACCTTGATGCCCGGGCCGACCGTGCGCTGGATCAGTTCGGTCATGCCGTTGACGAGCGCGTTGACGTCCGTGGGACGCGGATCGAGCGTTTGCCGCCGCGAAAACGCCAGCAGCCGATGCGTCAGCGCCGCCGCGCGCCGCACCGCGCCTTGCGCCGCGACGACGTATTTGTCGACCTCCGCGATCCGTCCTTGGCTCAGCCGAATGCCGAGCAACTGCAGCGAGCCCGACACGCCCGCCAGCAGATTGTTGAAGTCGTGCGCGAGGCCGCCCGTCAACTGACCGACCGCTTCCATCTTCTGCGCCTGACGGAGTTGTTCTTCCGCGCGCATCAATTCCGCCGTGCGCTCGGCGACGCGCTGCTCCAGCGTTTCGTTGAACGCGCGCAGCGACGCGATCGCGCGATCGCGTTCTTCCTCCGCTTTCTTGCGCGCGGAGATGTCGCGAAAGAGGATCGACACTTGCCGCAGGCTGGGCGGTTCGACGCGCGACGCCGACACCTCGATATGCCGCCCCGCCGACAGAAAGTAGCGCTCGAAACGCGCGGTCGCGCCGGTGCGCAGAACGTCGCCGTAGATTTCGACCCAGCCGTCGGCATCGGTCGGATCGATCTCGCGCAAGGTCTTGCCGACGATGTCGCGAATGCCCGAGTGCCGCTCGTATCCCGGATTGGCTTCGACGTGCAGATAATCGCTGAGCGGTCCGTGCGGGCCATCGATGAATTCGATGATGCAAAAGCCGTCATCGATCGCGTTGAAGAGCGTGTGGTAGCGCGCCAGCGTGGCGAGGCGGCGGGCTTCGGGATCGGGCGTTTGGGTCATCGGAAGGGTTCGGGTCGGTCGCGTCGTGGGCGGGCGGCCCGCGCGGCGTCGAGAGCTTACGGCAAAACAAGCATTTTGCGTGCACGCACATGCCCGGCCGTTGCGCGACGAACTTTCGTCCACCGTCTCAGACGAAACTTGCCTGCATGATGCGGTTGCGCCCGCGCGCTTTCGCATCGTAGAGCGCCTCGTCGGCCGCGCGAATGAGCGCGCTTACGTCGTCGTCGCGTTCCGGCCGCCAGCTCGCGAGACCGATGCTCGCCGTGACGCGGCCGAACTCGCTGCCCGCGTGCTCGATCGACAGATCGCTGATGGCCGCGCGAATCTTCTCGGCGATTTTCGCGGCGCCGTCGGCGGGCGTGTCGGGCAATACGACGACGAACTCCTCGCCGCCGTAGCGCGCGGCGGTATCGACGGGCCGCCGTATGTTGTCGCCGATGCAGCGTGCGACGGCCGCGAGCGCGTCGTCGCCGGCCTGATGGCCGTAGGCATCGTTGAAGGCCTTGAAGCGGTCGATATCGACGAACAGCAGCGAAAAGAGACTGCGCGTGCGGCGCGCCCTGCGCCATTCCTGATCGAGAATCTCGCCCAGCGTGCGGCGATTGTGCAGCCCGGTGAGTCCATCGGTGCGCGCGAGCAGTTGCAGTTCCGACTCCGCGCGCATGCGCCGCCTGAATTGCGCGGCGAGCACGAACGACAACGCGATGAAGCCGATAGCGAGCACGCCCATCGACGAGCCGATGATGATCGCGCGCCGCCGCCATGCCGCGTAGATGTCCTCTTCTCCTTCGGCCACCATGATGATGAGCGGCAGATTCGGGAAGTTGCGGAAGTAGTAGAGGCGGCGCCTCCCGTCGATCGACGATGTTTCGCTGAAGCTGCCCTGCTCCGCCGCCCGAAATTTCTTGAAGGTATCGGCCTGGCTGATGTCGCGGCCGATCACGCGCGGATCGAACGGCTGACGCATGATCATCAGGCCGTCGTGATTGATGAGCGACACCGCGCCGTGCGGCCCGAGCGAAAGCCCCGCGAAAAGATTGCGGAAGTATTCGAGGTTGATGGCGAGCATCGCGACGCCCGCGAAGGACCCGTCGGGACGCGAGAGTCTGCGGCTCAACGCGATGCTGGGCGCGCCGCCGCGCAATCGCGACGCATACGGGCCGCTGATGTAAAGCCCGGCGTCTGGCCGGTCGCGTTGGACCGTGAAATAGCCGCGATCCGCGAAATCGCCCGGCCGGGGCACGAGGCTGCCCGAATCGATGATGATCTTGCCGTTCTCGTCGAGCACGAGGATCGACCCGAGATCGCGCGCTGTGGCCGCCCGGTCGAACAGCACGTCGTTGCGCAGGCGGGGCGGAAGGCTCATTACGTCGTCGCGTTCGACGCCTTCGACGACCGCTTGCAGCGACAGTTCGTAGAGTTCGAAATTGCGCTCGATGTCGCGCTCGGCGAGCAACGCGAGATTGCGGGACGTGTCGCGCGCGCGATCGAGCGCATCGACCCGGCCCTGATACAGGACCAGCGCGCAAAGCGCCACCATCAGAAGCGCGATGAGCGTGCCGCACAGCACGATGACGTTCGGCGTCGAGCTTCGCGCGCGTGCCGGGGCGGGTGCGTTGAGACTCGGGTTGTAGATATTTTCGGTTGCCACTATCTGGAGGTCCGGGAACCTGGCTCGCGAGTTTATCTGTTGCTCTACATGGTCCTTGGGTTGCGAGCTAGGGCGTCATTGTCTCCTATTTGTATGATCCCGGCTTGAAGTAGTGAAGCTTCAGCGAAGCGCCCCCCGCCCCAGCGCGATATACCGCGCGAGATGATGATCCTCATCGCCCAATTGATGATCGATCATCACGAGCCGCTTCGCGTAATGAGCAAGCGGCAGCTCCCACGTCATGCCGATGCCGCCATGCATCTGAATGGACTCTTCCGCGACGAGCGTGCCGATGCGCCCGACCGAATGCTTCGCCGCCGACAACGCTCGCTCGCGCGCAACACCCGATGCGCCGACCGCCGCCGCCGCATTGATCGCAGCGGAACGCGCCTGCTCGATCTCGAGCAGCACATCGGCCATGCGATGCTGCAACGCCTGAAACGCGCCGATCGGCACGCCGAACTGCTTACGCGTGCGCAAATATTCGAGCGTGTGCTCCTTCGCGACATCCATCGCGCCGACCGCTTCCGACACGAGCGCGACGAGACCATATCCGATCGCATGCGCGAGCGTCGCGTAGGCATCGCCTTCATTGCCGACGAGCGCATTGGCATCGAGCGTCACGTTTTCGAGCGATACTTCCGCCACGCGTCCGCCATCGATCTTGCGATAGCCGCGCATCTTCACGCCCTGCACATCGCGCGGCACGATAAAGAGCGAAATGCCCGCTTCGTCGTACTCGTTGCCCGACGTGCGCGCCGACACGAGCAGCACGTCCGCATGTTCGCCCTGCTGCACGACGCCCTTCGCGCCGTTGAGCATCCATCCATCGCCATGCCGGGTCGCGCGCGTGTTCACGCGTGCAAGCTCGTAGTGCGAGCCGGGTTCGTCATGCGCGAATGCTGCGATCGCCGTCCCGTCGATCATGCTCGCAACGATCTCGCGCTGCCGCTCATCGCCCGCGAAAGCAAGTGCGCGCCCGACGATCAACGTATCGAGAAACGGTTCGACGACGAGCCCGCGACCGAGCGCTTCGAACACGACGGACACATCGAACCCGTCGCCACCGAAGCCGCCGATCGATTCATCGAAGAACGCGCCGACGATGCCAAGTTCGCAAAACCGTCGCCACATATCGCGGCTGAAGCCCTCTTGCGAACGCGCGATCCTGTCGCGCACATCGAAGCCATATTGCTCGGCGATGAAGCGGTTCAGCGAATCCGCGAGCATCCGCCGGTCTTCCGTGTGCTGGAAATTCATCGTGCGCGTCCT
Organism: Caballeronia sp. ATUFL_F1_KS4A; assembly: GCF_023630905.1. Classification (NCBI taxonomy): domain Bacteria; kingdom Pseudomonadati; phylum Pseudomonadota; class Betaproteobacteria; order Burkholderiales; family Burkholderiaceae; genus Caballeronia; species Caballeronia sp. ATUFL_F1_KS4A. The sequence goes on from NZ_JALQEB010000040.1 coordinate 91,719, forward strand.
TTAAAGACCGAGGATCATCTTCGAGATGATGTTCTTCTGTATTTCGTTTGAGCCGCCGAAGATCGACAGCTTGCGATTGTTGAAGTACTCCGACGCCGCATCCAATGTTTCGGCATCCTTGTCATCTTCGAATGCTTCGTCTATCAACGGCTGCGCGTACGGACCCATCGCGCGACGCATCAGCGAAGAGATTTCCTGGCGAATCTCCGTGCCGCGAATCTTCAGCATCGAGCTTTCCGCGCCTGGCGCGCCGCCGCCCGCGACCGCCGCGATCACGCGCAGGTTCGTCGTCTTCATGTTCTCCAGATCGATCTCGACACGCGCGAGACGCGCGGCGAACAAAGGATCGTCGATGAGCGCGCGGCCGTTGCATTGCACCTTGCCCGCAACAGCCTTCAGCCGGCTCAGCGCGGCCACTGAAAAGCCCACGCCCGCGATGTTCGTGCGCTCGTAGGTCAGCAGATACTTCGCATACGTCCAGCCCTTGTTCTCCTCTCCGACGAGATTCGCAACGGGCACGCGCACGTCCGTGAAGAACACTTCGTTGACTTCGTGCTCGCCGTCGAGCGTGATGATCGGACGCACGTCGACGCCCGGCGTATTCATGTCGATGAGCAGAAAGCTGATGCCTTCCTGCTTGCGCGCATCCTGCGACGTCCGTACGAGACAGAAGATCATGTTCGCGAAGTGCGCGAGCGTGGTCCACGTCTTTTGTCCGTTGACGATGTAATACTCGCTGCCGTTCTCCATCGTGCGAACGGCTGTCGTACGCACCGATGCGAGATCGGAACCCGCGCCCGGCTCCGAATAGCCCTGACACCACCAGTCCGAGCCATCGAGAATACGCGGCAGCCAGTGACGCTTCTGCGCCTCGCTCCCGTATTTGATGAGCACCGGCCCGAGCATGTTCACACCGAAAGGCACGATGCGCGGCGCGCCCGCAATCGCACATTCGTTCTCGAAGATGAACTTCTGCACCGCGGTCCAGCCCGGGCCGCCATACTCCTTCGGCCAGTGATTCGCGAGCCAGCCCTTTGCGTTGAGCGTGGCGTGCCATTGCGCCATGTCGTCGCGCGTCAGGCGCTCGCCCGTGCGCGCCTTCTGCGCAACATGCTCTGGCAGCGATGTGCGCAGAAACGCTAGGACTTCGGCGCGAAAGGCTTCTTCGTCTGCGTTGAATGTCAGGTCCATGACTGCGATTCCATGAGTGATTGAAAGGCCACGCGTCAGGCCGTCTGATTCAGGCTCGCGAAATTCCTCCCGCGCGCCACGAGATCGACGATCAACGGCGACGCGCGCCAGAAGAGCGGATCTTCCTGCGCGAATGCGCGGATATCTGCGAGCACGTTGTCGAGACCCACGGTATCGGCATAATGCATCGGGCCACCGCGATAGCGCGGGAAACCGAAGCCGTGCATCAACGTGGCATCGACATCGAGCGGACGTTGCGCAATGCCTTCGTGCACGATATTCGCGCCCTCGTTGATCATCGCGGCCAGGTAGCGGCGCACGATCTGCTCATCGGTGAATGGTCGCGGCTTGACGCCCGCACGCTCGCGCTCGGCATCGATGATCGACTCGACTTCCGCATCCGGCGTGCCCGTGCGCGCACCGTCTTCGTAACGATAGAAACCGCGTCCCGTTTTCTGGCCGAACCAGCCGCGCTCGCACAGTTCATCGCCGATACGCACGTAACGCGCGTTCGAATCGCGCGTCGCGGCGCGGCGCTTTCTCGCGGCCCAGCCGATATCGCCGCCAGCCAGATCGATGACCTGATACGGTCCCATCGGAAAGCCGAAGTCGCGCACGGCCCGATCGATCTGATACGGCGACGCGCCGTCTTCCATCAGATGATCCGCCGCCGCGCGATACACCGCGAGCATGCGATTGCCGATGAATCCATCGCACACGCCCGCACGCACCGCCACCTTCTTCAGCTTCTTCGCGAGTTCGAAACCGGTCGCAACGACATCGGCGCTCACGCGCGCGGGCACGACCACTTCGAGCAGCTTCATGATGTTCGCGGGCGAAAAGAAGTGCAGCCCGAGCACGTCCTGCGGACGCGAGATGCTCGCCGCGATCTCGTCGATGTCGAGATACGACGTGTTCGTCGCGAGCACCGCGCCCGGCTTGCACACGCGATCGAGTTGCGCGAACACGGCCTTCTTCGCGGCCATGTCCTCGAACACGGCTTCGATGACGAGATCGGCATCGGCGAGCGCGTCGTATTTCGTGTCGCCATGAAAGCGTTGCAGCGCGCGCGTTTTCGATTCGTGCGTCAGGCGGCCCTTCGCGATCAGCGCGTCGTACACCTTCTCGACATGCGCGCTTCCGCGTTCGAGCGAGGCTTCGTCGCGCTCGATCATCGTCACCGCGAGACCCGCGTCGAGCAGCGCGACGGCGATGCCCGCACCCATCGTGCCGCCGCCGATCACACCGATGCGATCGAGCGCGCGCGGCTGTGCGTCGCGCGTTTCGGGCGACTTCTGCGTTTCGCGTTCGACGAAGAACGCATGCACGAGACCCGCGCGTTGCGGGCTCTCGCGGCATTCGAGGAATTGCTCGCGTTCGAAGCGCAAGCCTTCGTCGAAGGGCAGATTCAACGCCGCTTCCACGCAATCGACGATCTTCAGCGGCGACAGCAATCCGCGCGACTTCTTCCGCGTCTCGGCGCGCGCGGCGGCGATCGCTGCCACGCTCGCTTCCTTGTCCGCGAGTCCGCGCGCGTTCTTCGTGCGGCGCGGCGCGGCCTTCGTCGCGATGAGTTCGTGCGCGAAAGCAAGGCCTTCGGCGAACACGTCGTCGCTCTGGCCGACGCGGTCGACGAGACCCAGACGCAGCGCTTCCTCCGCGCCGATGTGACGGCCACTCAACATCATCGACAACGCGGCCTGTGCGCCGATCAGACGCGCCGAGCGCTGCGTGCCGCCCGCGCCCGGCAAGAGTCCCAGTTGCACTTCGGGCAGGCCGAGCTTCGCGCCGGCGACCGCGATCCGGTAATGCGACGCCAGCGCGACTTCGAGTCCGCCGCCAAGCGCCGCGCCGTGTATCGCCGCGACGACGGGCTTCTCGCAACGCTCGATGCGGTTGCACACCTCCGGCAACGACGGCGGCACGGCGGGCTTGCCGAACTCGCGAATGTCCGCGCCCGCGATGAAGTTCCGGACCGCGCCGACGATCAGCACCGCGCGCACGGAGGCATCTGCATCGGCGGCTTCGATTGCATCGATGAGACCGCGCCGCACGGCAGCGTTGAGTGCGTTGACGGGCGCATGATCGATCGTCACGACAAGGACGCTGCCGCGCAATTCGTGTTGAACGGCGGATACGGTTTCGGGCGCGCTCGAAAGCGTCATGGATGAAGTCTCCTGAGTCGATGTTCCTGTTTTACGTGGAAGCATTCTCGCGGGGACAGCCATCCTTGACAATCACAGGCTCGATTGACAGACTGTCAAATCTCTTTTGACAATCGAGCCATGCCGTGGACGTCAACGAGCTGACGCTGCTGGTCGAAATTCTCGATGCGGGTAATCTGAGCGAGGCGGCGCGCCGCCTCAAGATGACGCGCGCGAATGTCAGCTATCACCTGAATCAGCTCGAAAAGTCCGTCGGCCTGCAGCTCGTGCGGCGAACCACGCGACGCGTCGAGCCGACCGAGCTCGGCCTCAAGCTCTACGAGCACGGCCGTTCGATCCGCAACGCGCTTTTCGCGGCGCAGGAATCGGTATCGACGCTCGGGCAAGGATTGCAGGGGCGCGTGAGGTTATCGGTGCCGAGCGGTTATGGACAGCTCGTGATGTCGGAATGGCTGATCGCGTTCAAGCGCGAGTACCCGGATATCGTGCTCGACGTGATGTTCGAAAACCGCGTCGAAGACCTGTTGCGCGACGAAGTCGATATCGCCGTGCGCGTGATGCCCGAGCCGCCGCCGAGTCTCGTTGCGCGCGACATGGGGCCGGTGCGGTACGTCGCGTGTGCATCGTCCGCGTATGCCGAAACGCACGGCATGCCCACGCGGCTCGAGCAACTGGGCGTCGTGCCGGTGATCACCGCGACGGTCGTCGGCAAGCAGACGCGCGTCGCCGCCTATCTCGACGATGAACGTCACGAAGTGCTCCTCGAACCGAGCCTCATCTCCGAGAACTTCCTGTTTTTGCGCGATGCGATCCTCGCGGGTCTCGGCGTCGGCATCGTGCCGGATTACGTCGTGTCGGAAGACATGCGGCGCGGCGCGATCGTCACCGCGCTCGACGAATGGCGGCTCAGCATCTTCGGCACGCACATGTACATGCTCTACATGCCGAACCGGCATCACACGCGCGCGACGCTGGCGTTCATCGAGTTCATGCTCGACCGCGCGCGAATGGCGGGGCGCGGGCGTCATTGAAGCATCTGCGTCACGCCTTGCGGACGCGCTCCGCAAAGCCTATCGCCACCGACATCAACGCAATGCCCGTCATCTGCGCGCCGCTCAAACGCTGATCGAAAACCAGCCAGTCGATGACGATGGCCACCGCCGGATAGACGAACTGAAGCACGGCGACGCGCGCGGTGTCGAGCCGCGCCATGCCGACATACATCAGTGTGTACGCAAAGCCCGTGTGAATCAGCCCGAGGCCCGCGAGCCACGCCCACGACATGCCCCATGCGGGCCACCCGTGCTGCATCGGCCAGATCCATAACAACAGCGTGCCGATGGCGCACTGCCACCACGCGAGCACGCCCGCAGGCAGATCGCGCAGCCGTCGCGCGATGATCGTCACGCCCGCCATGCACAGCGAACCGGCCAGGCATGCGGCCACGCCCGTCCAGTACGCGGGCTGCAGAGAGCCGTCCGACGCGTGCCCGGCGACGCCCGTCGCGAGCACGAGTCCGCACATCGCGACTGCCACGGCCATGACGCGCTGCCCGCCGATCGTCTCTTTGAGCCACAACGATGCGAATAGCAGCACCCACATCGGCTGCACATGAAACAGAACGATGGCGACGCCCGCCGATATGCGCTCGACCGCGCTGAAGAAGAGCGCCCAGCTCGACACCATCAGCAGGCTCGCCGCGAGCACCCAAAGAACGTTGCTGCGCGTGAGGCGCAGAAAGCGGGTCTGTCCGCGCGAGATGAGCCACGCGCTCATGCCCAGAAGCCCGAAAGCGCAGCGAAACCATGTCGCGGTCAGCGGATCGGCATTCGCTTCGTGCAGGAAAACACCGATCGTGCCGAGCAGCGCGCAGCCGACGATAAAGGGCAACGCGCCTGCCGCAGATCGTGCTTCACTGCGCGCGGTTGTACGGGAAGAGGATGACGCGTTCGTGTTCATGCCCCAAGTGTGTGCCGCGATCGATAGAACGAAAAGCGCATAATTCGAAGATCATCCATTCGATTTTCGAAATCGCCGATCAGACCCATGAAACAACACGATTTGCAGATGGACTGGCTCAAGTGCTTCGTCGCCGTCGTCGATGCGGGTTCGCTGTCGAGCGCGGCGGGCGAAGTGCATCGTTCGCAATCGGCGGTGAGCATGCAATTGAAGAAGCTCGAAAGCGCGCTCGGATTGCGGCTCATCGAACGCGGCTCGCGCGCGCTCGAACTGACTCACGACGGGCAAACGCTGCTCGGCTATGCACGGCGCATTCTCGATCTGCATGCCGAGGCGCAGGTCGCGCTTCAGGGCGAGCAACTCACCGGCCGCGTGCGCCTCGGCGTGCCCGACGACTACGCGGCCAAATATCTGACACCCGTGCTGAAGCGCTTTGCGCCGCGGCACAGCGGCGTCGAGATCGAGTTGATCTGCGAGCAATCGACATCGCTGATTCCGCGCATCGCGAATAGCGAGCTCGATATCGCGCTCGTATCGCGCGATCACGGCCGGCGCGGCACGCTGCTGTTCCATGAGCCGATGGTCTGGGTCGGCGCGGCGCAATTCGAATTATGGAGACGCGATCCGTTGCCGATCGCCGTCTATGAAAGCGCGAGCCTCGCGCGGCGCAGCGCGATTCATTCGCTCGCGCAGCAAGGCCGCCGCTACAAGGTGGTCTACAACAGTTCGAGTCTGGCCGGGCAGATTGCCGCCGTCGAAAGCGGTCTCGCGGTCGCGGTGCTGACGCAATGCAGCGCGCCGGACCATCTCCGCATTCTGGGCAACGATGAAGGCCTGGGTCCGCTCGAACCGATGGAAGTCGCTGTCTATCGCAGTCGCGATTCGCGCGGCTCCAAAGCGGTGGACGGCCTGTATAGCCTCCTCGTGAAGACGCTCAGGCAATCGGCGTCAGTCTGATCGACGACGATATGAAGCAATGCCCTCGATCTCGACGAGCAGATCGGCGCGGCAGATATCGGCCTTGACATAGCGGATGTTCGCATCCGCATGAAACGCGGTCTGCGCGAGTTTCATCACGCGCGGCAAGTCCGCCGCATGACGGTAATACACCTTGATCTGATCGAGGTCGCGCAGCGTATAGCCGCCGCTCACGTTCTGCGCTTCGAGATTCTCGATGCCGATCAGATGCGCGATATTGCCGATCGCGACATGCCATTGCTTGTCGAGATCGCCTTCGTGCACGGTCTCGTGTCCGAGAATGCTCGCGGTGCCCGAGACGTACAACGTATCGTCCAACAAGGTGCCGCGCGCGAAGCTCGGCGACTTCGGACCGTATCGCTGCGGATATTCATACGCGGGCGTTTGTCGCGAGTTCTCGATATGCCGCGGCGAATTTGCGCGGCACGCCAGAAAATAGAAGCCGACGCCATCGCCCGACGTGCCGATGCCGGTCGCCGCCGGCATACCCGATGCGCCCGTGTAATCCTCCTCGAACGCGATGGCGCGTCCACGGCAGAAATCGCGATACACCTCGAGCCCTTCCCGATTCGCCCCGTTGATGTGCGGGATGAAGTTCCACATGCGGAAAATCTTCGGGAACTCCAGCTCGCCGACGAGCGCGAACGCATCGCCATACGCTTGTCGCGTGGCTTCGGTATAGCGGCCGGACGACGCGATGAAGCCCGCGCAAAAGAGAAACGCGTCGTCGTGCGCGAAGACGAGATCATTGAAGCGTCCGCTGCGGATCAGCCCGTTGCCTGTCCAGATTTCGGCGAAGCCGTCGTGAGAGTCGTCGCACATCGCGAGGCGCAGCGTCGGCACACCGCTTTCGATGCACGGCCCGCCGCTCGCCGCACCGAAGACGATGCGCGCGAGCACATCGTCTTCGCATGTCGCGTCATGCGCGATGAAGCGCGATCGGGGCGTCGCCATCATCGATCATTCATCGGCCTGATCGCCGAAGAGGTCCGCGGTCGAGACGCGATCCTGCTGCAACGGCGGCAACGCACCGCTCCTCACTTGTTCGAGCACGTCCGGCGGCAGCCAGGTTTCTTCCATTGCGCCGATGCCGTTCTCGATCATCTGCTGGAGGAAGAACGATTGCTTGCGCCCCGTCACTTCCGCCAGAAGTCGCAGCCGTTGTTCGAATTGTGGATCGACCCGCACTGCGACCACCTTTAGCTTGTTTTCGGCGGTCCTTCTCACTGCATGCTCCTGTTACGTTCGTTGCGCGCCGCGAGCGGGCGCGCGCATGCGGTGCTTATACCACAGCCTGATTGCGCGACGACCGATGCGCACTCATGCATGGCGATGACAGACCTGCGTGCTACCATCGAAACGAGCGTTTCGGCGCTCGCGCACGCCTTGCAACGCGCCATGAACGAATCTGAAGAACACTCCGCTTCGGGCACCGCAGAGACCCTGCCCTCTCTGCCACCGCTCGACTTTCGCGCGGCGCGCAGACGGCTCTTCGCTGCACTCGTTGCGTCGATCGTCATTCCCTTCGCATTTTTCTGCCTGTACGGTTACTACACTTACGGACGCACATTCGCCGAAACCGGCGAGTCGCTCGAACGGCTCGTGCGTATCGTCGACGAAAAGGCCAACACCGTTTTCAGCATCAACCGCGAACTGATCTCGCGCATCGACGAGATGCTCGGCAGCGGCGACGCGGATTTCATCGCGCGCAGCCAGTCGGAGCTGCACGACAAGCTCGCGCGTCTCGCGGCGGCTCATGAACAGATCGCGGCGCTCTCCGTGCTCGACAGTCGCGGCAGGCTCGTGCTCAGCAGCCGCTTTTTTCCCGCGCCCGATGTGTCCGTCAGCGATCGTGCGGATTTCATCGCGACGCGCGATACGCATTCGAGCTTTCATGTTTCCATGCCCGAGCGCGGGCGCGTGAAGAACACGGACATCGTCAACACGCTGAGCGCACGCTATGCGAAAGACGGCCGCTTTCTCGGCGAAATCGCGATTGCCGTGCGGCGCGACTATCTGTTCGATTTCTATCACGAACTCATCGTGAGCGATCCCGCGCTCACGCTCGCGCTACATCGCGACGACGGCGCCGTGCTCGCGCGTTTTCCGCCGGCGTCCGCGCCCAATGCGCCCGATCGCCATTCGGTGCTGGCGAGCGCATTTGCGCAAGGCAAGCCCACGGGTCTGATGCGTTACATATCGCCGCTCGACAACGATGAAAAGCTCGCGGCGTGGCGGCGTGTCGGCGACTATCCCGTCTATGCGGCGGCGGGCTTTTCGATTCATGACGTGCGCCTCGCATGGTGGCGGCGCGATGTATCGATCGCGTCGATCGCACTGATTCCGTGCATCGCGCTGTGGGTGCTGATCGGCTTCTCGCTGCGACGCCTCAAAGCGGAAGAAGCGGCATGGCACAACTGGCGCGGCGAACTTGCGCTGCGCCGCTCGGCCGTCGCGGCCACGCGGCGGCTTCAACGCATGGGCGCGCTCGGCAATCTCGTCGCGAGCGTCGCGCACGACTTCAATAACCTGCTGATGGTCGTCACGTCGAACATGGAACTGGCACGGCGCAAGGGCTTCAACGGCCTCGAAAAGGAAGTCGCGGCGGTGGAGCGCGCATCGAAGAATGCGCAATCGCTCGCACGCCGCCTGCTGAGCGTCGCGCGACGTCAGCCGCTTCAGATGCAGGTCATCCGCCTCGATCGCTGGATGATGGACTCCGAGCCGCTCGTGCGCGCGTCGGTGGGCGACAAGGTCACGTTCGGCTCGCGCGTGCCGCCATCGACGTGGACCGTGCGCGTCGATGCGACGGAGCTGACCTCGGCGCTCATCAACATCGCCGTGAATGCGAAGGACGCGATGCCTCACGGCGGCGACTTTCGCATCGAGTGCAACAACGTGCGTTATACGTCGACGCATGAAGGTCTCGGCGCCGGCGAATACGTCGTGATCTCGTGCAAGGACAGCGGCGTCGGCATGCGCACCGACGTCGCAAAACAAGCGTTCGAACCGCTTTTCACCACCAAGGGCGCGGGCGCCGGGACAGGGCTCGGACTCGCGCAAGTGCTCGCGATGTCCGAGCAGGCGGGCGGCACGGCGCGCGTGAATTCTGCATGGGGCTTCGGCACGACAGTCGACATCTATCTGCCGCACTGGACCGGCGAAGTCGATGCGCCTGCGGATGCGCCGCCTGTGGAGACCGTCGATCGCGAAGCGCCATCGTCCACCGTGCTGATCGTCGAAGACAACGAGGAAGTCGCGGCGGGCCTGTGCGCCGTGATCGACGTGCTCGGCTGGCAAGCGCGCCACGCATCGTCAGGCGATGCCGCGAGACAGATGCTCGAAGCCGGCGATGAATTCGATCTCGTGCTATCCGACATCCAGATGCCCGGTAGTTACGACGGCATCAAGCTCGCGGAATGGATCAAGTCGACGCGCCCGAATCAGCCGGTCACGCTGATGACGGGTTACGCCGATCAGCTCGACGAGGCGCGCCGCACCGGCTTTACCATACTCGCGAAGCCTTTCAATATCGACGAGTTGCAACGGCTGCTGAACGGCCTGTCGATGCGCGCCGCGCGGTGAGTCTCGTTCGTGCGCTTCAGTGCAGCGGCGATTCTGCGGGCAACTGAAACGCATCCACGGTATAGCCCATGTTGAAATATCCCGCGCGCGCGTAGACGGAAATGTGCTCGAGCTGCTCGGCGCGCGTGGTTTCGCTCGCGGCGTGCGCGTCGTTGGCCGAACGCTCACGCGCACGCTGCGAAGGGCCCGAAAGCGCCTGCCAGTAGTGAGTCAGGAAGTGCGGCATGGCTCGCCTCCTCGATGCATGAACAGCTCGAATCTAAGCCTTCAAAAAGACTTGGACAAACAAGCTTTTCTGCAATGCATTGCAGGCCGCACCGCTTTGGCGCATCAGGCTGCGTCGACGCCTTCCCGCACGGTGCCCGTGGCCTGCGACTGCTCCAGATGGCGCAGCAGCAACGTCACCATCGCGACGACGGTGAACGCGAGAATCACGAAGAACGCCGCGAGGGGCGTGAGAATCTGCACCGACACGAAGCCCGCGAGACCCATCATCACCGACGACACGAGCAAGAGCGAGCAGCCGAGAATCGCCGCGGTAAGGCCCGCGATATGCGGAAAGAGCGAATTGCCCTTTGCCATCAGCGTCGGGTACATCGCGCCGGCGCAGAAGCCCATCACGAGCACCGGCGCGGACAACGTCCATACGGTGAGGCCGACCGTCAGCGAGAGCAGCAGCATGACGACCGATGCGCCCGCCATCACGCGCGCGCCGATGCGCAGCCGTTGCTCCGCGCTCGGCAGACGCGCGCCATGCACGCGGTTCGACAGCCCGCCGAGGAAATACATCATGCCGATGGCGAGCGCGAGATAGCCGAAGTACGTCGGCGGCTTGTGCAGCGTGTTCTGCACCATGAAGGGGCCGACGATGTTGAATACGAGCAGGATGCTGTAGCACAGCCCTTGCGCGAGAAAACAGCTCTGGAAAACGCGGCTCGACAACACCTTGCCCGCATTCGTGAACAGCGTGCGCGGCGCGAGATGCACCGGCTTCTGCAAGGTCTCGCGATAGCGCCATATGAGCGTCCACATCACGATCGAATAGATGAGCAGAAAGACGAGGCACGACTTCCAGCCGAACCATTCCTGCAAGTGCGCGCCGATCACGGGCGCGACGATCGGCGCGAGCCCCCACGCGATCGACATGTAGGTGAACGCGTGCAGCAGCGCCAGGCCCTTGAACGAATCGGTGATGATCGCCTTCGCGAGCAGGTTGGTCGCCGCGATGCCGAAGCCTTGCAGGCACCGCGCGAGCAGGAAGGTTTCGAGGTTCGTCGCCGCGAGCGACAGTAAGCAGCCGAGCGTGAAGACGACGAGCCCGAACGCCAGCACTTTTTTGCGCCCGTACGCATCGGCGATGGGGCCGAAGACCAGTTGACCGATCGCATACGCCGCCATGTAGCCGGAGACGCTCGACTGGATCGCCTGGGGCGACGTGGCGAAGTAACGCGCCATCGCGGGCAACGCGGGCACGTAGATATCGATGGCGAGCTGCCCCGCCGACGCGAACAGGCAAACCAGAAACAGCAGGAATTGCGGGGAATTCTTCGAAGGATGAGCGTGGTTCATGACAACGACGAATGAGCGAAGGCCGGCGGCCTCTGCGGGCCAATCCGGATGGGGATTCATCGTATTGTGCCTGTCATCGCGCGAATCGGCTCAAAGCCCTCGTCGCGCGTACGTCAACCTGCGCGTTTCCCGCGCGATCGATCACGTCTTGCCATGCAGAATGGGATGCGACTGGCCCGGTATCGGGCGGCCACGGCTGTCCGTCGGCACGAGCTGCGTCTGGAACGCGACGAACAGCGCCTGAAACTTGCCGTCCACTTCGATCATGACCGCGCCGTCCTGAAACACGCCGTTCTCGTTCGAGTGGTCCTTGACATGCGTGCCCTTGCCCGGCTTCGGGTTGCCCTGATTCATATGTGTCTCGTGCAGCCCGTCCTTCCCCGGCTCGAACAGGAAGCCAAAGCCATAGACGGTCACGTCTTTCGTCGGCTTCCATCCGAGGCGATCGTCGCTATAGCTCGGCGTTTCATAGACGTAATCGACGCCGTTCGCCGACATGTCCAGTTGCAGCATCTCGTTGAGAAGCGCATTGATATCGTTCTTCTCGTCCTTGGTGTCGAGCGGGATCGGGCGCATCGCGTCGAGATCGACGAGTCGCGAATCGTGCACGTAATCGAGCTTCGGGAAGTTCGCTGTCGACACACCCGCCGACAGCTTGTCGAGATCGGCCGTCATCGGATGATCGAAGTATCGATTCCAGACATACAGCACGAGATAACCCGCTGGCCCCGTCAGCGAGCTATCGGATTTCACGTTGGTGACGATGTCGAATGGCTTGCCGTTCGCGTCCTCGCTGACGATCACGTAATGCGGATCGCCCTTATAGCCCTGAAGAAAGGGGACGCCGAGCTTGACCGTGCCCTTGAAGACAACGTATTCGTTGCGCGCCATGATGACAACATCCTTTCGGCAGATATGCGATCACGACGATATCAACGAATCGCTTTTCTCGCAGCTTTGAAGCGATGTTTCTGCTCCGCCTTCAGCGCACGTAACGCGTGCTTTTCGCTGGCATCGTCGGCGAATTCGCCTCGTGAATTCGAAAGCAAATCGCGGCTCGCAACGACATCGTTCAACGCGCCGAAGCGCTTTTGAAGCCGCTTGAGGCTCTTCACCTCGGCGCGCAGTTTCGCCGGGATATCCGGCTCGAAAAACTCGATCAGATAACGCACCTTCTTTCCCGCCTTGCGCACTTCGTGATACGCAGCATAGTCCGACTGTTTCGCGCGCAACGCCCGCTTGATGCGCTTCTTCAGCTGACTGCGCGCCGCGCCGATGCGCTTCTTCGCGAACCGTTCGACCGGCACGCGTTGCGGTCCCGTGTTGAGCTGATGATTCGCTTCCTTCAATCCGCTCAGCAGCACATGCTTCATGTCCGCGTTGGCGAGATTTTCGATGCTCGTCGCGAGCACGTTAGCCCGATGCCCCTTCACCGTTTCGTCGAATCCTTCGACATCGAGTTCATGCAGCAATTCGATCAGAATGTCCCAGTCCCGCGCGCTGCCCGCCGATGTCGCGAGATACCTGAACAGCGCGCGCTGACGCGTATCGAATTCTTCGTCCAGCAAAGGCCGGTATGCCCAGAACAAAGTGCGCAGCCTGCGCAACGCAACACGCAGCTTGTGAAGCACTTCCGGGTCCGTGTTTCCGTCGAGCGTGGCAGCGTGCTGCATCGCCTCGTCGATCAGCGGCGACGCGAGATCGCCGAATCTGGCTTCGGCCGTGATGCGCGTTCGATCGTCCATGATCGCTCCCTGTTACCGAATGACCCGGTTACGCAACATGCATACCCGCTGCGCGGGGCGAGCGGAACATGTCTTGCTTCATGCGCAATACGGAAAATGCCGCTGTCATCGGATGCTCCACAATGAAAAAACGGTTGGGTACACTGGGTCCGTTGACAGGACATAGCTTATAGATAACGGAGTCGGTTTGAGGAAGCGAGCCACCGTCATTTGTCGGAAGGGCAACCGGATACTTCTGGTGGCGCGACGTCGCACCAAGTGGGCGCTGCCCGGCGGCATGCTCAAGCGAGGCGAGCATCTTTCGGACGCCGCGCTTCGCGAACTCAAGGAAGAAACTCGTCTCGCGGGCAAGTCGGCGAAATTCCTGTTTCAGCATCGTGGAAGGCAGAAGCATCATCACGTCTTCTTCTGCGATGTGCCGAAGAACGCAAAGCCGCGCGCGAGCAATGAAATCTCTCGCTGCCGCTGGGTTCATATGTCGCAAATTTCACGACTCGCGACCACCGAGCCGACGAGACACATTGTGAAGGCGCTCGGCGGCAAACGCTGACACCGTTTGGCCCGACATCCTCTTGTCATAATCGGACTCTCGCATGGTCGTTCGGCAAACGTCACGCGCTTTGTCCTTTCGCATCGCCATAATCGACGCGCACCGCAGGCACGAACCACGCGAGACAGAGGCCGACGAACGCCGCCATCGCGGCGACCACGAGCCCGACGTGAATCGACGCGACGAGCGCCATGCGCGCCGAGTGCATCATCGTCATCGCATCGGCCGCTTGGCCCGCCGCGACGAGGCGTTCGATCAGCGCAGACTGTTCCGCACGGTCGATCAGCAGGTCCGGGCTCGCGAACGATTTGAGCCACTGCGTCGCCTGATACGAATCGAGCGGACGATGCACGTTTTGCGCATAGAGATGCCCGAGCAGCGCGCCGGTGATCGCGGTGCCCAGCATGCCGCCGAAAATGCGCAGCGATTGCAGCAACGCCGTGACCGCGCCGATCTGCTCGCGCGCGACGATCTGTTGCGAGCAGATGGTGAGATTCGTCGCGACGAGCCCGAGGCCGAGTCCGCTCGCGCCCATGCACGCCATCCAGACGGCATGCGGTTCGTGACCATCGAGCGAGACGAGCGCGAGACAGCCGGCCACGGAAAGCGCGAAGCCCGCATACATCAGCACGTTCGCACGCGGGATGCGCGTGACGATGCGGTTGTTGATCATGCTGCCGACGGTCGTGCCGAGCAGCAGCGGCGTGATGAGCATGCCCGAATCGTGCGGCGACATGCCATAGCCGCCCTGAAACAGCAGCGGGATGTAGAAGGCCATCGAGAAGAGCGCGAAGCCGCCGAGCACGGAGATCGCGAAAAGCGCGGCGAGCTTGCGGTCCATCAGCACGTCGACGGGCACGACGGGATAGCCCATGCGCTTTTCCCAGAAGTACAGTGTCGCGCCGAACAGGAGCGTGACGAGCGCAAGCACGATCGTCGTGCGCGAGACGCCTTCTTTCGGCAGCAGTTCGATCAGCAGTTGCAATGCGCCGAGCGTCACCGCGACGACGCACGCGCCGAGCCAGTCGAGCTGAATCCGTCCACGCGTCTTCGCATGATGCAGGTTCGGCACGAACATCAGCACGAACATTAGCGAGACGATGCCGATTGGCACGTTGACGAAAAACACGAGCCGCCAGCCGCGCATCTGCGTGAGCATGCCGCCGAGCGTCGGGCCGATCACGTTGGCGACGCCGAACGTCGACGTGACGAGCACGAGCCAGCGCAGACGCAGCTTCGGATCGGGAAAGAGATCGGCGACGGCGGCGAAAACCGTGCCGAGCAGAATGCCGCCGCCGATGCCCTGCACGCCGCGCGCAATCACCAGGAACAGCATGCTGTCGGCGAATCCGCACAGCACCGACGCCAGCGTGAACAGCACGATCGCCGCGAGCAGAAACGGCTTTCGTCCGTAAAGGTCGCCGAGCCGCCCGAAGATCGGAATCGTGATGACGGACGCGAGCATGTACGACGTCGCGACCCACGCGTACAGATCGAAGCCCTTGAGTTCGGCGACGATGCGCGGCATCGCGGTCCCGACGATGGTCTGATCGAGCGCGACGAGCATCGTGACGAACGCGATGCCGAGCATCGCGAGCAGCGATTCGCGAAACGGCAGGCGTTGCCGTTCGCGATCGCCGACATCCAGGAACGAGTTCATGACATGCGCGAGCGCGCGCTCAGAGGCAGTGTGTTACTGCCCGCCTTCCTGAATCGTCAGAACATTCTTCACCGACTTCACGCCGTCCACGCCTTTCGCGATCGACGCCGCCTGGTCGATCTGCTCGCCATCGGCTGCGTGACCGGCGAGCGTGATCGCGCCGTTCTTGGCGATCACATTCATGCCGTTCGTGTCGATGCCGCCTTTTTGCAATGCCTGAGACACCTTCTTGCTGAGCGCGCGGTTGGCTTTGCGCGCCGTCGATTTGGAGCTTCCCGTGCTCGCCGAAGGCGTCGCGGACTGGGTCGATCCCGCATCGCTGGTCTGCGACCATACGTTGACGGAAAAGGCTATCGCTGATGCAACGGCGGCAAATCTGAGCGCATTGATCATCTTCATTGCGTGGCTCCGGTAGCTTGCGTGAAATGGAGGATGCAAAGGCAAGATGGATTCTAATCGGCGCTTCGCGATATCGCAGGGAATCGGGCCGTTCATTTCGCTAGCGCGCGCAATCGCGTCGGCGTAAGGCAGAAATCGGCGTTTCCCGCGAGCTTTGCGATCATGAAGTCGATGAACGTTCGCACGCGAAGCGGCCGCTCCGTTCGATGCCGATAGTAGATGTAGATCGATTCGCGCTGCGTCATTTGACGCGTGAGCAAGGGTACGAGACGTCCTTCGCGGATATGCGCGACGGCGAAAAAAATACCGAGCGCTTTCGGCGCGCTGATGCGCAACGGCCGGGCGATGTCTTCCTTCGCGCTCTTCGCATCCGCGATGGCAGACGTGAGCATCGCAAGCGCCGGTTCGACGCTCTGCAACAGGCGCTGTGGCTTGCGGCGATATCCCCTGATCAATGACCGCACGCCGCTCATCACGCTCGCCGATGCGCAACGCCGCCGCTGCGCCTCGCGCTCGGCACCGACACGCTGAAGCCCATCGCGGAGAAGAACGCGCATGTCGAAGCCGAAACGGACGCGTGGCGTGAGTCATCGAGTTCGACGGATTTCGCTGTTTGATCGCGCCAATTACCCTCGCACCTTGCCCGTCAGCGCGAGGCGCGTGGCGAGCGTCGAGAGCGCGTCGTAGGCACCGCGCGATACCGTGTCCCACGCGCCGATCGCCTGCGATTGCACTTCCACGACCGCGCGATCGCCGCGCGCCGCCGGACCGGTCAACGCATCCTTCGGCCCGAGCGAAACGACGTTGGTGGCGGCATTGCGCGTGAGCGTGTGCATCATGTCTTCGATGAGCGCTTGCGGAATGCCGGCCGCCTGCCACATCTCGACGGACATCGCCGCGAGTATCGGCAGAAAGTTCGATGCGACGACCGCCGCCGCGTGATAAAGCGCCTTGCTGCCCGGCTCGATATCGAAGCAGCGCGCGCCGATGGCCGCGAGAATCTCGCTCCATGCATCGCGGGCGGCGCGATCGCCTTCGAGTCCGCATGGCGTGCCTTCGAACTGGAACACGGCCGTGCCGGGCTTCGCGAAGCTCAGCATCGGATGCGCGCTCGCCACGCTCCAGCCGAGCGCGCGCAAGGGCGCGAGCGTGTCGGCGTCGAGCGCGCCGCTGCAATGCACGGCAATCGTCGGCGCATCATACTTGCGATGCGCCGCAAGCGCTTGCGCTACGTCCGCGATGCGTGCATCGGGCACCGAGAGCAGCCAGATATCGGCGGGATGCATCGCGGCGATGTCGTCGAGCGCCCGGCCCGCGCCGATGAAATCGACCGCTTCATGCGCATGCGCGAGATCGCTGTCGCATACATCGCCGATATCGAGCACGCGGTTCGCGACGATCAGATTGCCGAGCGTCGCGCCGACCCGCCCCGCGCCGATGATGTTGAGAGTCGCCATGATGATGTGAACCCGCGCGAGACTCAGCCGTGCCTGATCGCGATGGTCTTCAGGCTCGTGAAGCCGTACAGCGCTTCGAAGCCCTTCTCGCGTCCATGCCCGCTCGCCTTCACGCCGCCGAACGGCAACTCGACGCCGCCGCCCGCGCCATAGTTGTTGATGAACACCTGGCCCGCCTGCAGCTTGCGCGCGAGTCGCAGGCCGCGCGAACCGTCACGCGTCCACACGCCCGCTACGAGACCGTAGTTCGTGCCATTGGCGAGCTTCACGGCTTCGGCTTCGTCGTCGAAGGGCATTACCGCGAGCACCGGGCCGAAGACTTCCTCCTGCGCGAGCCGGCTTTGCGGCGGCACGTCGCGAAACAGCACCGCTTCCTGGAAGAAGCCATTGCGCGACGCTTCCACGACGATCTTGCCGCGCGCCGCGACGCGTATGCCTTCGCCTTCCGCCTGCTCGACGATGCTGCGCACACGCGCATGTTGCTTCGCGTTGACGAGCGGACCCATGTCGAGATCCATCGCGGGCGGCCCGGAACGCAGCGCTTCGAAACGCTGCGCGAGACGTTCGATCACGGTTTCGTAGATGCCGCGCTGAACCAGCAGACGGCTGCCCGCCGAACACGTTTGTCCGGCGTTCTGCACGATCGCGTTCTGGATCACGGGCAAGGCTTCGTCGAGATCGGCATCGTCGAAAACGAGTTGCGGTGACTTGCCGCCGAGTTCGAGCACGCTCGGGCAATGACGTTCCGCCGCCGTGCGTCCGACGAGCGCGCCCGTCGCGGTCGAGCCGGTGAACGAGACATGACCGATGCCTTCGTTCGCCGACAGCGCCGCGCCCGCCTCGCTGCCGAGTCCGGTGACGACGTTGATCGCGCCAGCCGGAAAGCCGACGTCGGCGGCGATTTCTGCGAGCCGCACGATCGACAGGCTCGCGTCCTCGGCGGGCTTCACGACGCACGCGTTGCCCGCCGCGAGCGACGCGCCGACGCTGCGGCCGTAGATCTGCATCGGGTAATTCCACGGAATGATGTGGCCCGTCACGCCGATCGGCTCGCGTACCGTCAGCACGGTAAAGCCGGTCGTATAGGGCAGCGTTTCGCCGTGCAGCTTGTCGACGCAACCCGCGTAATACTGCAGATAGCGCGCGAGCACGGCCGCATCGGTGCGCGCGGTCTTGAGCGCCTTGCCGGTGTCGCGCGCTTCGAGTTGCGCGAGTTCGTCGGCGTGTTCGAGAACGGCGTTCGCATAGGCGAACAGCAGGTTCGAGCGCTCGACAGGCGAGAGCTTCGCCCACGGACCGTCGAGCGCATTGCCCATTGCGCTGCGCGCTGCGTGGACAGCCGTGGCGATATCGGCGGCGTTGCCGCGTGCGATCGCCGCGAACGGCTCGCCGGTGCTCGGATCGATGACATCGAGCGATTCGCCGTTGTCGCCCGCTTTCCACGCGTTGCCGATGAAGTGACGGTATTCCATGCTTACTCCGTGATCAGTGCATGTTCGGTGACGGCTTCGGCGATCGCCTTGCCGACTTCGATGGTGTTCGCCGTGCCGCCCATGTCGGGCGTGCGCGGGCCGTTTTCGAGCACGCTTTCGATGGCCGACAGGATGGTCTTCGCCGCCGCTTCGTAGCGCGCGTCGCCGCGTCCGAGATGCTGGAGCATCAGCGCGGCCGACCAGATCTGCCCGATCGGATTGGCGATGCCCTTGCCCGCGATATCGGGCGCCGATCCATGTACCGGCTCGAAGAGCGATGGAAAGCGCCGCTCGGGATTCAGGTTCGCCGAAGGCGCGATGCCGATGGTGCCCGTGCATGCGGGACCGAGATCGGAAAGAATGTCGCCGAAGAGATTCGACGCGACCACGACATCGAAACGGTCAGGATGCTGCACGAAATGGGCGCACAGAATGTCGATGTGAAACTTGTTCGTCGCGATGTCCGGATAGCGCTTCGCCGCTGCGGCAAGGCGCTCGTCCCAGTACGGCATCGTGATGGAGATGCCGTTCGATTTGGTCGCGGCGGTGAGCTGCTTCTTCGGACGGCTCTGCGCGAGCTTGAACGCGAAGTCGAGAATGCGATCGACGCCCGTGCGCGTGAAGACCGCCTGCTGCGTCGCGAACTCGCGCTCGGTGCCTTCGAACATGCGTCCGCCGACCGACGAATACTCGCCTTCGGTGTTCTCGCGCACGACCAGAAAGTCGATGTCGCCGGGCTTGCGATTGGCGAGCGGCGAAGGCACGCCGGGCATCAGCCGCACGGGACGCAGGTTCACGTATTGATCGAACTCGCGGCGAATCCTGATGATCGATTCCCACACCGCCGTATGGTCCGGCACGATGTCGGGCGTGCCGACCGCGCCGAAGAAGATCGCGTCGTGCTTGCCGATCTGCTTGTCCCAGTCGGCGGGCATCATCGTGCCGTGCTGGACGTAATGCTCGGTGCACCATGATGCGAACTCGTCGAAATCGAGCGCGATGTCGTAGCGCGCGGCGGCGGCCTTCAGCACGCGCAGCCCTTCGACCATGACTTCCTTGCCGATGCCATCGCCCGGAATGACGGCGATGTGATGTGTCGTTGCCATTGCGCTCTGTCTCCTAGTTTTCGACGTTTGATCCGAGGGGAAATCTAGCGGAGGCGTTGTTGCTGCGGAAGTGCGAATCCGGAAACGGGAGTCTTCGAATATCCGCAAGGGCTCAGCTTGCGGCGCGTTCCCCGCCGGGCGCGACGAGCGATGCGGGCGCGAGTCCGCTCAGATAATCGAAGAGCCTGTGCGCGGGCAAAGGCGCCGCGCCCACGCGTATGCCGACCGACATCACGCGCTCGGCCCACGGATTCGTCAGGCGAATGAAGCGCAGACGCATGGGTTCGCGAAAGAGCCGCACCGCGCCTTCGGGCAACACGCCGATGCCCTGCCCCGCCGCGATCAGCCTGCACATGCCTTCGAAGCTTTGCACCTGTACGCGAAAGCGGATCGCGCGGCCCGCGAGCGCGGCTTCCTTGACGAGCATGCGCGTGACTTCGGCCTTATCGTCCAGACCGACGATATCGTGCTCGAGCAGCGCGGCGAAATCGATCTGATCGCCTTGCAGAACGTGATCTTCGGGCACGACGACGCTGATGCGATCCGTGCAATACGGCGCGAGGCGAATGCCTTCCATGCCGCTCTGCGACGTCACCACGCCGACATCCGCGCGCCCTTCGCGCAGCGCCTGAAGAATGTCCATGCTGCGCAATTCGCTGATATGCAGCTTGATGTCCTGATAGCGCTGGGAGAACGCACGCAGATGATCGGGCAAGTCCTGGCTGATCGCGGAGATATTGGCGAACACGCGCACGCGGCCGACGGAGCCTTTCGTGTAATCGGATAGCTCGCTATAGATCGCGTCGGTCCTGAGCAGCAGTTCCGTGGCGTGACGCGCGAGCGCTTCGCCGGCCGGCGTGGGCTCGACACCCGCCGACGTGCGATTCAGAAGCCCCACGCGAAAGTGATGTTCGAGCAGCGCGATGCGCCGGCTCGCCGTCGATAGCGACATATGCGATTGCTGCGCCGCCTTGGACAGGCTGCCCATTTCGACGGCGCGCAGAAAGAGAGCCAGCGACGTGAGATCGAACAAAACCGGATGCTCCGTGGAAGTTTATTCCGGGGAGTATGGCATTGGGTTGGGGTTGCTGTGGCGTGGAGGGATACAGGAAAACCCTGAGCGATGCGGCTATTAGAAAGGCGCACCCTCGAATTCCATGAGCGGAAAAAGCGTGTCCTTGCCGTCGATATTCAGCACGAGCCGCGTCGCGTGATGGAAGCTTGCATAGCGGCCAACGAAGCGGCTCAGCACATCGCCGAAGAGCGTCGCATCGCCGGGTCCGTCAAACGCACTCGCATCGAGCCGAACGTGAACGCGAATCTCGAAGCGCATAGGCCCCTTTCCCACGCTTTCATGCTCGGACAGCCGCACGTCTCGAATCGCATCGATGCGTCGCGCGATGCTTTCGTCGTGTGACCAGTCGTAGAGCTCCAGCGCCTCACGGAGCACCACCGCGCCGCCCATCCCGATCATGTTCAACTCATTCGCGCCGCCTGCCGTGTAGTGCCCGAGCACGCGCCAGTCGTACTCCGGGTGATAGCGCGGAGGATAGAGCGGCAAAGTCGGCGCTGTCACATTGCGCACGGAAGCGATGCCGGTAAAACCCGACACGGTCTCGTTGATCGTCGCCTCGGACAGCGCCATGCGCGGCAGGCGTCCGTTGTTCGCGAGCGCGCGAACCGTCAGGTAGCCGTCCGGCTTTGGACAATTCTCATCGTGTCGGGAATCCGCATGGAAGCGCTCCCAGAGCGAACCGGAAAGCGTCACCCAGAGTTCGCGGCCGGTTACGCCAAAGCGCATCGAGGTATGGAAATACCGCTCAGGCTTCTCGTAGCGCAGCGTCCAGCCGCGATGGCGGAAGCTCGTGAATGCGCCGTAGGCGTGGCGCGCGCTGTCTTCCGGATCGGCCGCCGTCACCGCGAGCACGTGATACGGCTCGACGTGCCCTTCCTTCGCCGCCTTGTCGATTGCATCGCCGATCATGCCGTCCCATGCAGCGCGCGTGTAGATGCCGGAGACGGTCTGGCTGGTCGTGAAGAGACCACGCGCATCCGCGCCGTTGATGAGCGATGCCAGCGTGATGTCCGCGTACTTTCCCTTGGCCTGTTCGAGCACGGATTGGTAAAGCGTGTCGTCGGAATTCTGCAGGCCGATCTGGTTGACGAGCATATTGCGCGCGGCGATGGTCAGATCGTTCGATGCGTTCACCGTCACATCGACCTTATAGTCCTCGCACAGGCCCGCTTTTACTTTGAATTTCAGAACATCCAGATCGAGATCGAGCGTGCCGATCCACACGTTCAAAATCTGCGTAAGGCGCGCACTCGGATGGCGCAGCGCGTCGGTCAGATTTTTCGTCACAGCATTCATACGCGATCCTTATTCTGTTCAACCAACTCAAGAATTAATCGTTTTTCTTTGGACCGATGAATTTAGGATTGCATTACAAATAGGTCAACCGGCTGATCGGTATTTGTTTGACATTCACGACCTATTGATTAAAGAAATCAGAATTCGGACATCGCCCATACCATGAGATCGAAGCGCGTGATTGAAAGAATGAGAAATTGCCTTTGAGCAGCAGACTTGAAGAATCGAGAGAAAATTCGACTCTTCTTCACCGGTCCGATCGGTGTGAGGAAAAGCCAGATCGCACAATCTTTCAACTCGCTGTCCAGAGCAAACACTCACTGCGTCGCGGGGCCATACAGGAAAACCCGGATCAAATCCCGCCCCGCCCTCCACCCCGTGTTCGAACTATTCGAAAGCCCGCTTCAACGATTTCGCATATCACTCGCGCTCAGCAGCCGCTACATTTCTTGTGTCCCGCCGCGTCCCGCGCGAGCAGGGACGCAAAAACGAATACGGAGACAGACGTGGAAATCGATGCGACCAACATGCCGCAAGGCGCGGCATCGCCCGCTGCGTCACACGATGCGGCCACCGCGGACCGGATCTTTCGCCGCCTCGCGCTGCAAATCCTGCCGATCCTGATGTTCGCGTACATCACGTCGTACATCGATCGCGTGAATGTGAGCTTCGCGAAGCTGCAAATGGCGCAGCAACTCGGTTTCTCCGATGCCGTGTTCGGCTTCGGCGCGGGCATCTTCTTTCTCGGCTATGTGGTCTTCGAAGTGCCGAGCAACATCATCCTGCAACGCGTCGGCGCGCGCCGATGGATCACGCGCATCATTCTGTCGTGGGGCATGGTGTCGGGCCTCACGGCCTTCGTCTCCACGCCCATGCAGTTCTATGTGATGCGCTGCCTGCTTGGCGTCGCGGAAGCGGGCTTCATTCCGGCGATCGTCTTCTATATCGGCCAGTCGTTTCCGCGCAACCGCCGCGCGCGCATCCTCAGCATGTTCTATGCGGCGCTCGCGCTGGCGGGTCTCATCGGTTCGCCGCTGACGGGCTTCATCATGCAGTACTTCGATGGTCTCATGCAGTTGCCAGGCTGGAAGTGGATCTTCATCGTCGAGGCATTGCCCGCGTTTCTCGCGGCGGTCTATACATGGAAGGGACTCGACGACGACGTCACCCAAAGCCCGCGTTTCAGCGAAACGGATCGCGCGTTGTTGTCGCGCGTGCTCGCCGAGGATCGCGCGGTAACGGCGCAATCGAATCACAAGGGCCTCTTCACCAGCGCGCTCGTGTGGGCGTTCTGCCTGATCTATTTTCTCGATGTCTTCGGCATCTACGGCTACACCTTCTGGGCCCCGACGATGATCAAGTCGATGGGCATCTCCGGCGACTTCGCGATCGGCGCACTCGCCGCATTGCCGAACGCCGTCGCGGTCGTCGTGATGGTCATGTTCGGCCGCAGCGCGGACAAGCGCGGCGAGCGGCGCTTGCACGTCGCGGCGCTGCTGCTGATGGGCACGGTGGGCTTGTCGCTGTCGGTGCTCTGGCATGACAACCTGTGGCTCGGCATGATCGCGCTGTGCATCGCGAATGCGGGATTGCTGTCGTTTCCGCCGCTCTTCTGGAGCATGCCGACGGCCGTGCTCGGACAGGCCGCGGCGGCGGTCGGCATCGCATGGATCAGCGCGTTCGGCAATCTCGGCGGCTTCTTCGGCCCATATGTAGTCGGCTTTCTGAGGCAGGCTTCCGGCGGCATGACGCTGCCGATCTTCTCGATGGTCGGCTGCCTCGCGCTCGGCATCGTTCTCACGATGCTGCTGCCGAAGCGCCTCGTGAACCGCTGAGCATTTTCAAACTTACACGACAACATGAAGAGAGACACAGCATGAAGCAACGCATCGGCATGATCGGTGTCGGCCTGATGGGGCACGGCATCGCGCGTAACGTGATGAAGCATGGTTATCCGCTGACGGTCGTCGAGCATCCCGGCAATCAGCCGCTCGACGAACTGCTCGCGGGCGGCGTGAAGACCGTCGCGAACGGCGAGGCGCTCGCGCGCGCATCGGACATCGTCATTCTGTGCGTGACGGGCTCGCCCGAAGTCGAAGCGGTGCTGACCGCGCCCGATGGCGTGCTCGCGGGATTGCAGCCGGGCGCGATCGTCATCGACTGCTCGACGGCGGTGCCCGCATCGACGCAGCGCATGGCGGCGCTCGTGAAGGAAGCGGGCGGCCTCTTCGTCGATGCGCCCATGACGCGCACCGCGAAGGAAGCGCATGAAGGGCGGCTGAATCTGCTGGTCGGCGCTTCGGCCGAGCTGTTCGCGCGCATCGAGCCGTTGCTGCGTACCTATGCGGAGAACGTGACGCTCGTCGGCGATGTGGGCGCGGGACACAGCATGAAGCTGTTGCACAACTTCGTGTCGCTCGGCACGATCGCGCTGATCTCGGAAGCGGCGGCCTGCGCGAAACGCGCGGGCGTCGATGCGCAGACTTTCGTCGATGTCCTCGCGAAAGGCGGCGGTGGTGGCGCGGCGCTCGAGCGGCTGCGTCCGTCGCTTATCGACGGCGATCCGTCGGGCATGCCGTTTCACATGTCCAATGCGTTGAAGGATCTCGGCTACTACGTGACGATGGCCGGCGACAACAACGCCGTCGATGCGATCGCCGGCGCCGTGCGCGCGACGTATGCGGATGCGGTCGAGCAAGGCGGCGCGCATCGTACTTTGCTGGAGTTGCCGAGGTTGCTGGGCGATTGAAGTTGCGATAAAAAAAGCCGCTCATCGAGCGGCTTTCCCTGGCGCTTTAAAGCCTCAATCGTCGAGCAAGGACAAGTCGCGCACCGCGCCCTTGTCCGCCGACATCACCAGCTTCGCATACGCCTTCAGCGCAGCCGACACCTTGCGCGGACGCTGCTTCGCGGGCTTCCAGCCCTTCGCGTTCTGCTCTTCGCGACGGCGCGCGAGTTCATCGTCGGAGAGCAGCACGTCGATCGTGCGATTCGGAATGTCGATGCGAATCTTGTCGCCGTCGCGCACAAGGCCGATCGCGCCGCCCGCCGCCGCTTCCGGCGAGCAATGACCGATCGACAGGCCCGATGTGCCGCCCGAGAAACGTCCGTCCGTCAGCAGCGCGCATGCCTTGCCGAGACCCTTCGACTTGATGTAGCTCGTCGGGTACAGCATTTCCTGCATGCCGGGCCCGCCCTTCGGACCTTCGTATCGAACGATGACGGCATCGCCCGCCTTCACCTTGTCATTGAGGATGTTCTCGACGGCTTCGTCCTGCGACTCGGTGACGTGCGCCGTGCCTTCGAACACGAGAATGCTTTCATCGACGCCCGCCGTCTTCACGACGCAGCCATCCAGCGCGATGTTGCCCGTCAGCACCGCAAGGCCGCCTTCCTTCGAGAACGCGTGCTCGTACGAGCGAATGCAGCCTTCGGCGCGATCCGTATCGAGGCTCGGCCAGCGCGTGTTCTGGCTGAACGCGACTTGCGTCGGCACGCCTGCGGGACCTGCCATGTAGAACGTCTTGACGGCTTCGTCGTCGGTGAGCTTGACGTCCCATTGCGCGAGCGCGTCTTTCAGCGTCGGCGCGTGCACGGTCGGCACGTCGGTATGCAGCTTGCCCGCGCGATCCAGTTCGCCGAGGATCGCCATGATGCCGCCCGCGCGATGCACGTCTTCGATGTGATACTTGTTCGTGTTCGGCGCGACCTTGCACAACTGCGGCACGGTGCGCGACAGACGATCGATGTCCTTCATCGTGAAGTCGATATCGGCTTCGCGCGCGATCGCCAGCAAGTGAAGAATGGTGTTGGTCGAGCCGCCCATCGCGATATCGAGCGTCATCGCGTTCTCGAACGCCTTGAAGCCGACCGAGCGCGGCAGCACGCGCGCCTCTTCCTGCTCGTAATAACGGCGCGCCAGTTCGACGATGCCGCGTCCCGCGCGCTTGAACAACTGCTCGCGGTCGGCGTGCGTCGCGACGACGGTGCCGTTGCCGGGCAGCGAGAGACCGAGCGCTTCGGTGAGGCAGTTCATCGAGTTGGCCGTGAACATGCCCGAGCACGAGCCGCATGTCGGGCACGCGGAGCGCTCGACTTCGGCGACTTCCGCATCGGAATACGACTGGTCGGCGGCGATCACCATCGCATCGACGAGATCGAGCTTCTTCAGTTCGATGGCCTTCGTCTTCGGATTCGCGAGGCGCGTCTTGCCCGCTTCCATCGGGCCGCCCGAAACGAAAATGACGGGAATGTTCAGGCGCATCGCGGCCATCAACATGCCCGGCGTGATCTTGTCGCAGTTCGAGATGCAGACCATGGCGTCGGCGCAATGCGCGTTGACCATGTATTCGACCGAATCCGCGATGATGTCGCGGCTCGGCAGCGAGTACAGCATGCCGTCGTGACCCATCGCGATGCCGTCGTCGACCGCGATCGTGTTGAACTCCTTCGCCACGCCGCCCGCGGCTTCGATCTCACGCGCGACGAGCTGGCCCAGGTCTTTCAGATGAACGTGCCCCGGCACGAACTGGGTGAACGAGTTGACGACGGCGATGATCGGCTTCGAGAAATCTTCGTCTTTCATGCCGGTGGCGCGCCAGAGGGAGCGCGCGCCCGCCATGTTGCGTCCGGCGGTGGAGGTTTTGGAACGGTATGTGGGCATCGTGGTTGCGGTTGAAATGTCGCGAATGAAAGCGGGCCACGAGGGGTGAGGGCCCTTGCGCGCGGCATCCGCGACCTTTTGGGTCGGGTGGGCGCGAATTTTGGGATTATCCCATACCTGCTTCGTCCATTCCGCTTCGACGCGCCGCCTGCACCAGCGCGCGAATCGCCCAGCGTCTGACCTTGCGCGCGCGTGCGTCGTCGAGTTGCAGCACGTCCTTGCAGACGATCATCGCCTCCGTGCCGATGACGAGCGCGAGCGCCTGCGTGAGCGTGTCGAGCGCGGCGGGACTGAACTTGTCTTGCGCGGGTTCGAGCGCGGACTCGATCAACGGTGTGCGGCGATTCTGCCGCAGCGGCATGTCGTCCTGCGATTCGCCCTTCGCCGCCCGCTCCAGCGAATGCGCGAGCATCATGCGCAACGGTGCTTCGTTCGCAAGAATCATGTCGTTGAGCGCGGCGTCGACACGCAACAATCTCGCGACCGGGTCGGCCGATGCGCGCGCCGAAAATAGCTGGCTCGCAACGGGCGTGTCGACATCGAGCGATGCTTCGAGTAAGAGCGCATCGATGCTCGGGAAATGCCGATACGCCGTCGCACGCGACACGAGCGCTTCTGCCGCGACCTCTTCCAGCCCGGGCTTGCGCCCTTGCTTCATCAGCGCCGATGCCGCCTTCAGCAGATCCTTGCGCGTGCGCTGCTTCTGATTGCCGCGGGTCTTCGGTTCGGACTTCGCCATATCAAGCCTGCGGCAACTGACCGATGATCGCCGCGAGATCGACCCACACGTTTTCACGGCGAATCTGTCCGCTTTCGCTGAATTCGACGACATGCAGCATGCGAAATTCCAGCGGACGCCCACGGCCTTCGAGCCCGAACGGCCGGCCCGGCGCCTTGCCGCGCCACAACGACTCGTCGATGACAAAGCCGTCCCCATACAGACGGCGCAAGCACTCGACCCGGCTCTCCGACAGATCGGCAAACAACGCTTCGTAGAACGGCCGCGCGCGCTCGCGTCCGTGCGCCGGACCGGCAGGCCAGCCAACGACATCGTGCTCGACATCGTCGGTGAGCGTGGCGAGCACGCCTTCGACATCGTCGCTTCGTTCAAAACCGAAATGCTCTTCGATCTTGCGGTCCATCTCGACAGCAGTCAGCGTCATGATTGCCTCCTTGCACAGGTCACGCTTTCCAATTCATTCTAGTGAGACGACAGTCTCATTACAAGATTGAAATATCGTCTGGTGCGAGATGGTTAGCTATGCAATCACTTCAATGCATCGGCGCATATCGCAGATAAAAAAAGCGCAGCCTCTTTCGAGACTGCGCTTTTTTTCCTTACGGTGCGGGGATCAAACCGCCCGTCGCACCATCAATTCCTTGATCTTGCCGATCGCCTTGGTCGGGTTGAGCCCCTTCGGGCACACGT
>NZ_JALQEB010000041.1:0-42327 GCF_023630905.1 Caballeronia sp. ATUFL_F1_KS4A
CTTGCCCGCCAGCGGCAAGCGATACTTCGCGATCTGACCGATCCCGATGTTCCGGTATTCCGGCCTTGGTTTTTTTAATGCTTCAGCCACATTAGACCCCTTCCCAAACTGATTGACGATTCGCGCGCCGTCGACGATCGACACGGGCGCGACCCGCCCTGCCGATTCGCTTTGACGAGCAACCGGCAACGTATTCGGGGATAGTTCTAGCCCGCGCACTGCGCGATAGCGGTATTTTGTCGCGCGATTGATATACTGTCCAATATCTATCTCGTCTTTCTGAAATAGCTTTTTCATATATCGCATGGAATTGCGACATCTCCGCTACTTTCTGGCCGTCGCCGAGGAACGCAATGTGACGCGCGCTGCCGAGCGGCTCGGCATCGGACAGCCGCCGCTCAGTCGGCAGATTCACGCGCTCGAAGACGAACTCGGCGTGCGGCTCTTTCGCCGCACGGGGCACGGCGTCGTGCTGACGGAAGCCGGCGAGGCGTTCGCCGCCGACGCGAAGCGTCTCGTCGACGACGCGCGTCTCGCCGTCGAGAAAGCGCAGAGCGCGGGGCGCGGCGAGATCGGGCAGCTCAATATCGGCTTCACGGGATCGGCGGCGTTCAATCCGGTCGTGTCGAAGCTCATACGGTCGTATCGGCAGGCTTATCCGAACGTCATGCTGACGCTGACCGAAGGCAATACCGCGCAACTGCTCGCGCATCTCGACGCCGGCCGCGTCGATGTCGCGTTCGTCCGTCTCGGCAGCCAGTCGCCCGCGGGCGTGCAGATCAATCACATCGCGATCGAGCCGATGAAAATCGTGCTGCCCGCCACGCACAAGCTCGCGAAAAAGCGCAAGGTGCCGTTGGCGACGCTGGCGGAGGATCCTTTCGTGATGCTTCCGCGCGAGGCAAGTCCGACATTGCACGACGTCATCATCGGTGCGTGCCGTGAAGCGGGATTCGAGCCGGTCGCCGGCCAGCAGGCGCCGCAGCTATCATCGGTCGTCAATCTGGTCGCGGCGGAATTCGGCGTGTCGCTGGTGCCGGCGTCGGTGTGCCAGATTCAGGTCGATGGCGTCGCCTACACCGATGCGCTCGGCAGCGCGATCACGATTCGTCTGGCGCTTGCATCGCGCATCGATGCGACAGCCGCCAAGACCGCCAACTTTCTCGATATCGCGCGGCAGATCGTTACGTCATCGACCTGACATTGTCATCAGAACAAGCGCGCATTGCATTCGACGATTTTTCGTCCAACACTTCATGTCGCAAGAAGAGCGTTGAAGAAGGCCGATTCCCGTCAGGTCGAGGAGCAAGGTCATGCGCGAAGATCTGAAGCATCCGCTGCAATGCACGCCCGCGTGCCGCCGGAGCTTTCTCAAATCAGTTGCGTCTGCAACTATCGCCGGGCTCGCGGTTCCGCCGCTCCTCATGACATCCGCTCACGCCGACGCGTTGACGCACGCGCAGCGCGACGCGATGTCGCCCGAGCAGATTCTCGATGCGATGAAGCGCGGCAACGAGCGTTTCCGCAGAGGCGAACGCAAGGCGCGCAACTACCTTGCCGAACAAAAGACGAGCGCAAAGGGACAATATCCCGCGGCCGTGCTGCTCAGTTGCATCGATTCGCGAGCGCCCGCCGAGGTAATCATGGATCTGGGCATCGGCGATATCTTCAACTGCCGCGTCGCGGGGAACATCGAAAACGACGACATTCTCGGCAGCATGGAATTCGCGTGCAAGCTGATGGGCGCGAAAGTCGTGCTGGTGATGGGACATACGTCTTGCGGCGCGATCAAAGGCGCGATCGCCAATGCCGAACTAGGTCATCTCACGGCGTTGCTCGCGCGCATCAAACCCGCCGTGGAAGCCACGAAGTACGACGGCGAGCGCACGGCGACCAATTACACGTTCGTCGACATGGTGGCGCGCAAGAACGTCGAGTCGACCATCGCGCAGATTCGCCAGGAAAGCGCCGTGCTGAGCGACATGGAGAATCAGCACGCCATCAAGATAGCCGGCGCGATGTACAACCTCGGCACCGGCGCGGTGGACTTCTTCGGCTCTTAACTGTCGACGCGCTCGCGAAGTTCTTCCGTTTGCCTGACGACACCGCGCTTCGCGGACCAATACTCGGTTCGCACGCCGATGTCCTCCGACACGAACGGTCCGCCGCGCGTCGAGCGGTAGTGCGCGAGCGCCTTGTACACGAGACGTTGCCCGATCAGCAGAATCGGCACGTTGAGCAGCACCATCACGATGTTCATCAGATCGGAAAGCGCCCACAGGTTAGGCAATTCGAGTCCCGCAAGCACGGTGAGCGCGCCGAACGGCACGAACACGAGCGAGCCGACGACGCGAATGCCGATGATGAAACCTCTGCTTCGTGAAATGAAGTTGGCCGAGATTTCGGCGAACGAAATCATGCCGAGCAACGTCGTGAACGCAAAGAGGCCGTAGCACACGCACATCACGATCTTGACGACATGCGCGACCGAAACCGGCACGAGCGTTTCGACCGATGCGAGATAGACCGTGATCTTCGATGCCCTGACCGACTCCCACGCCTGACCGTCCACCGTGCCGGTCCATACGTGCGCCATCACGACGATGAAGCCGGTCATCGTGCAGATGACCATCGTGTCGAAGAACACGCCGAGGCTCTGCACGAAGCCCTGTTCGCAAGGGTGATCGTTGTCGGCGATCGCCGCGGCCATCGTGATGGTGCCCTGCCCCGCTTCGTTCGACATCAGCCCGCGCTTGACGCCTTGAGCGAGTGCCGTGCCGATCGCGCCGCCGAAGAGCGCATGCGGCGCGAATGCACCGACGATCACCTCATGAAAGAAGTAGGGAATCAGCGGCAGATTGATGACGATGATGACGAGCGACATCAGACAGAAGAGCGTCGCCTTGATCGGCACGAGCACATCGGTATAAGCGGTCACGCGGCGAATGCCGCCCATGATGATGAACGAGCACGCTGCGATGAGCACCGCCGCGATGACGTAATACACCGTCGACTGACGCCCGAGATGCGTGCCGGTCACCGTATCGGCGATGGTGCCGATCGCGGTGAACACGTTGAACGTTTGCGGCGGCACATTGAAAAGCGCATAGACGATGAATACGAGCGACAGCAACGTGCCGACGAAGCGCTTGTCGCCGAGAATGCGCCGCCCATAGAACGGCAAGCCGCCGACGAACTCGTCGTGCTTTTTCTCCTTGAAGAGCTGCGCGAGCGTCGATTCCATGAACGCGGTCGCCATGCCGAAGAACGCGGCCACCCACATCCAGAACAACGCGCCCGGTCCGCCGACGGAAATCGCGCCCGTAATGCCGACGATATTGCCGGGCCCGGCACGCATCGCGAGCCCGAGCATGAACGACGCAAGCGCGCTGACGCCGGTTTTCGACGACTGCCTGCGCAGCATCATGCGAACGATCTTGCCGACGTTCATCGTCTGGATGAAGCGCGTGCGGATCGTGAAGTGAATGCCCACGCCGACAAGCAAAAGGATCGCGAACGAAAACTGCCCGAGCACGGGGATTTGTGAATAAGCCTTGAAATTCGTGGGGAAATCCCACAAGAAATCCGAGACGGGCGCAATGCAGGCAAACAATGCATTCACGGATTGGAAGAGACTTTCCACGCTTGGGCGTTCCTTTCTTGCTTCGGCCTGTCTGAGACAGGGGTTCGGGATGTTGATAAACGAGTCGTCGCGCGTGCCGCAATGGACGCGCAAACGTGTGCGAGGCCGCGATTATACGGGTCGGCGTCGTACATTCATCCGACGATCGTTTCGTGCAGAAAGGCGCTGGCGCAACGAGACAGTTAGTTGCAGCGAGAAATCAAGCTCATCTCATTCTTCTCTTGCACAATCACGTTCCCAACGCTGCTGGAGAATGAAGATGAAGATTGCCGAACGCCTCGCGAAACTTCTCGTCGTGGCTTCGATGGCCCTGCTCGCGTCGCTCGTCAGCTTTGGCAATCTGACGGACTACGGCAGCAACCTGCAGTTCGTCGAGCACGTCATGCGAATGGACACGACGTTTCCCGGCAACGCGAACATGTATCGCGCGATCACGTCGCCGGTGCTTCAGCATCTCGGCTATGACGCGATCATTTTTCTCGAAACGCTCACCGCGCTTCTTTGCTGGACAGGCGTCATCGCGATGGCCCGCGCACTGCGCCAGGAGAGCGCGGCCTTCGCGCGAGCCAAACGCTGGGCGATCGCGGGCCTCACGCTCGGCTATCTCACCTGGCAAGTCTGCTTCATGTCGATCGGCGGCGAATGGTTCGGCATGTGGCAATCGCAGCAATGGAACGGCACCGAAAGCGCGTTTCGCTTCTTCATCACGTTTCTTCTGATATTGATCTTCGTGACGCGTAGCGAATCAGGTTGAACGCCGATCAGTTCAACGCGACCGCAGCCGCCGCGCCAACGGGCGTGCCTTCGATCGCCACCGACTTCTGCCCGTCCGGCCCCACGGGCACATCGCCGACGAGCGTCGTGCGATACAACTGGCGATCGAAGTCGAGATCGAAGATATCCGTCGGCGCGAGATGCGCGGTCGTGCGGTTGTCCCAGAACGCGATGCTGCCCGGCTCCCACTTGAATCTCACCGTGAATTCCGGCCGCGTCACATGCTCCCATAGCAGTTCGAGCAACACCTGACTTTCGCGCGGCGCGAGCCCCGCGATGTGCTTGAGAAAACCCGGACTGACATACAGCGCGCGTTCGCCGGTCTCGGGATGCACGCGCACCAATGGATGCTCGGCGACGAGCGTGTGATCCGTCACGGCCTTCGTGAACGCATCGGTGCCGCTTGCGCCTTGCGGCGGCGCGAAACGATGCACGCCGCGCAGACCATCGACGAACGCGCGCAGCGGCGCCGACAGCTTCTCGTATGCGATCACGAGATTGGTCCATTGCGTATCGCCGCCATAGGGCGGAATCGTGACGCCGCGCAGGATCGATGCGAACGGCGGATTCACCGCGGCAGTCACATCCGTATGCCAGCCCGTCCACGGACGCAGCACCGATTGCCCTTCGAAGCGCGTGGCCTTGCGAAACTTCGAAATCGAGTAAATCTCCGGATGCCCGTCGACGTGGCCGAACACCGGATGCCCCACCGTGAGCTTGCCGAAGTGCGCCGAGAACGCGATGTGTTGTTCGTGGCTCAGGAACTGCTCGCGGAAGAAGACCACGCGCCATTTGAGCAACGCGGCGCGAATTGCTTCGACCTGTGCGGAAGACAAGGGACGCGTGAGGTCGACGCCGCCGATCTCCGCGCCGATATGCGCCGACAGCGGGCTGACAGTCACTTCCGTTTCATTCCCGATGGCCACTGCATTCATTTCGGATTCCTTTGGATGATGGATAAATGAAAGACGTGTCAACTGCCTTGCGCGCTCGAATCGTCAGCGAAGAAATAGTCGCGCCATGATTTCGGCTCGTGACGAATCATGCCGACCTTATGCAGGAATGTGCCCAGTTGCAGCGTGTTTTGCGGCGTCGTCGCGAAACTCGCTTCCTTGTCGCTGAGAATGCGCTCGACGAACGCAGGCGAGAGCTTCGACCCGTCCTGACGAATATAGATGGCCGCCGCTTGAGCCTTGTCCTTCTCGACGAGCTTCGCCGCATCGTCGAGCGCCGCGCGCACGGCGGCGTAGGTCTTCGGATTGTCCTTGCGCCATTTGTCGGAAGTCACGACAACACTGCCCGTCGACGGTCCGCCGAGGATTTCGGTGGAACTCGTGACCTTGTGGATCTTCGGATCTTCGAGTTCCTGATACTGATAGGGCGCGTTGGAGAAATGCAGATTGACGACCGAGTTGCCCGATAACATCGCGGTCGTCGCATCGGCGTGCGGCATGTTGACTTCGAAACGGTCGAGCCGCGCATACTCGGCATCGCCGAACGCCCTGGCCGACGCCATTTGCAGCAGACGTCCCTGCTGCGACACTGCGACGGACACTACCGCGATGCGATCCTTCTCGCCGATATCCCTGATGCTGCGAATGCGCGGATCGTTCGTCACGAGATACACCGGCACCGCGCTTTGCGCCGCAATGGCCCGAAAATCCTGATGCCCGCGCGTGCGATCCCAGATCGTCATCAACGGCCCGATGCCGATAGTCGCGATATCCGCCGCGCCCGAGAGCAGCGCTTCGTTCACGGCCGCGCCGCCGGAAAGCGTGTTCCACTGCACGTCGATATCGAGGCCCGCGCGCGCGCCGGCCTTCTCGATGAGCTTCTGGTCCTTCGCGACCTTGAGCAGCAACGAGCCGATGCCATATTGATCGACGATCTTCACCTTGCCTTCGGCGTGCGCGCGATGCATCGGTAAAGCACATGCCGCCATCAACGCGAGCATGGCGAAGAGGCGATGCAATGAAGTCGTCGGGATCATGCGGGGATATCGTGGATGAGCGGCGAGCGATCAATGTACTAGCCGCTTCCTCACACGCGAACGAAGAAATCCCGATACGGATAGCTTCGTTCGCGATAAGCGCCAGGGCGGCGCTCACGACGATTCGATGCACTGCGCCGTTCGAAAGACGCAGTGCGGTGCAACATGCTTACCAGTGATAGTTCATGCCGGCGAACACCTGACGTCCGTAACCGAACGCACACCAGCTGCCGTAGTAGCACGACGCGACGTATTCCTTGTTGAACAGGTTCTGCGCGTTCACATACAGCTCGACGCCCTTGAACTGCGGCATGGCGCGGCCGAGATCGTAGTTCAGCGTGGCATCGACGAGGAAGAAGCTCGACACCTTGAAGCTGTTGTCGCTGCTATACGTCGTGCCGGTGTAGCGTCCGCCCGCGCCCATCGAGAGACCGGCGAGCGGTCCGCGATTGACCGTGTAATACGCCCACAACGAAGCCTGATTCTGCGGAATCGCGGGCAGGAACTTGCCTTCGAGACCGCTGTTGTCCTTCGTGTACTTCGTGCTGAGATACGTGTAGCTCGCCGTGACGTTCAACGAATCCGTGAGGCTCGCCTTCGCTTCGAGTTCGACGCCGAGCGAGCGCGCTTCGCCGACCGCCGACTGGAAGTTCGGGTTGTCCGCATTGACCGTCAGCAGATTCTTGCGCGTCAGGTCGAACAGCGCGGCCGAGAAGAACGCGTTGTAGCCCTTCGGCTGGAACTTCACGCCGACTTCATACTGACGTCCCTTCTCCGGCGAGAACTGCTGACCGTTGATGTCCGTGCCCGCTTGCGGCGTGAACGATTCGGTGTAGCTGACATACGGCGCGATGCCGTTATCGAACACATACGTGAGGCCCGCGCGCCCCGTGAACGCGCGATCGAACTGATGCGACACGACGCCGTACGTCGTGTTGTTCGAATCGCTGCTCGCCCAGTCCTCGCGTCCGCCGAGCGTGAGAATCACGTTGCCCCAGCGCGCCTGATCCTGCGCATACACGCCGTATTGCGTGCCGCTCAGGATCTGGTGATAGCGGTCCGGCGGCGTGATCGCCTGGTTGTAGTTCGGCGCGAACATGTCGAGCGACGGCGCGGTGCCGAAGCCCGCATCGAAGTTGCTCGCATAGTGCTGGTAATCGAAGCCGAACAGCAGCGTATGGTCGATCGGACCGGTCGAGACATTGCCTTCGAGCTGATTGTCGAGCTGAATCGTGTTCAGGTTGTCCTTCGATGCAGCCGTGCCGCGATCGAGCGTGCGCAAGTCGTCTTCGAGCGCGCTCGCATAGACGCTCTTGTAGTCCTGCGCGAGATGCAGCAGACGTCCGTTCGAGCGGAACGACCACGCGTTGTTGAGCTTGCGGTCGAACTTGTAGCCGATCGCTTCCTGCACGCGATTGAAGCTCTCGAAGTTGTGATCGCCGTCGTAGAAGTCGCTCGGCAGCTTGCCGTTCGGGTTGTAGAGCACCGTGCCTTGCGGCGGCACGCTGCCGTAGGACGTGCTGTCCGGATCGTGCTGATAGAGGCCGTACAGCGTGAGCGAAGTCTTGTTGTCCGGACGCCACGTGAACGACGGCGCGATCGCGATGCGCTTGTTGTACGTCGATTGCACTTGCCCGTCTTCCGAACGCGCGATGCCGGTGATGCGGTACAGATAGCGATCGTCGCCCGCGATCGGCCCGGAGAAATCGAACTTGGCCGACTTGTGCGCGTAGTTGCCGAACTCGATGCCCACTTCATGCAGCGGCACGACCGTCGGCATCTTGCTTTCCTGATCCAGCAGGCCGCCCGCCGCCGCCTGACCGTACAGCACCGAGACCGGGCCCTTCAGCACTTCGACGCGCTCCATCAAATACGGATCGATCTGCGGCACCGCGTACCAGCCGTTGTCGAGCAGCTTGAGACCGTTCCAGTACTTGTCGGCGTCGAAGCCGCGCACTTTGAGCATGTCGTAACGCGTCGCGATGCCGCCGCGCGTTTCGGGCGTCACACCCGACACATAGCGCACGGCCGCATTGAGCGTCTGCGCGTTCTGCTGATCCATCTGCTCGCGCGTGACGACCGAGACGGACTGCGGCGTCTCGAGGAGCGACGTGCCCGTCTTGAGCGCCGTCGATTCTTTCGCGACGTAGCCTTTCGTCGGACCATACGGTTCATCGACGTTCTGCGCCGTGACCTTCACCGCGGGCAGCGTGCTTTCGGCCGGCGCGTTCGACGCCGCAGCCGCCGATGCACCCGACGGCGCATCCGCGGACTGTGCGTGGGCGAGCGGCGCTGCCGCGAACAGCAGCAAGGCGGCCAGTTTCAAAGGCCGCATCGCGACCGGGCTCGTCGTTCCTGTCTTCATGCTCATTTCTTTTGGAGGTCCATTGCGTGTGAATGCGAATCGTTATTATTTGCGTCCGCATTGTGACAAGATGTTTTGTCTTTGTAAAGAATCGATTGGAAATCTTTAGTCCAAAAACGACACTCTCGATCTGCCCGAGCCGCGCCAGGCACGCATGGCCTGGACTGGATTCGTTAATGCGGATGCGGTCGACATC
The DNA here is from genome assembly GCF_023630905.1 of Caballeronia sp. ATUFL_F1_KS4A. Classification (NCBI taxonomy): domain Bacteria; kingdom Pseudomonadati; phylum Pseudomonadota; class Betaproteobacteria; order Burkholderiales; family Burkholderiaceae; genus Caballeronia; species Caballeronia sp. ATUFL_F1_KS4A. The sequence continues at coordinate 8,969 of NZ_JALQEB010000041.1, forward strand.
GCCGCCTTCATCGGCGCATGGACGCGCGCAGCTTAACCAGCCGCTTTCTTCTTCGCTTTCGTCTGATTCAACGAGATCGCCGCGCGCACGAGATTCTTAAGCGCGTGTGCATCGATCTTGTCGCCTTCGAAAAAATCGATGGCACGCCGCGCATTGCCTTCGAGGCTCGCGTTGAAGAGCTTGTCGGGGTCCGGCAGGCTCGCCCCGTGCGCGAAGGTGAGCTTCACTTTGTCCTTGTGCGCGTTGCCCACCGCGATCATGCCGTCGCGATACCAGACCGGGCTGCCCATGTACTTCCACTCCTCGACGATCCCTTCGTCCGCCGCGAGGATGATCTTGCGCACATTGGCGAAGGTCTCGCCGCGCCAATCCGCGATGCCCGCGATCAGTTCGTCGATACATTCCGATGCATTCATGCATTTCTCCTGTTTTTGCTCGTGAGCGACATCAGCGGACGAGGCCCGGACTGCCTATGGTGATTTGCAGCCTTTGCGCCTGATCGAGATGAAAGATGAATGAAGGACGCGAGCGGATCAGCAAGGTTCGCGCGTCCGCGCTGCGCGCCGTGCGGATATAGCCTTCGACGGTACGCACCAGCTTCTGCAACGAGACGACCTCGTGTTCGAGATACGCTTCGTCGAAATCGTAGGTGCTGGTTTCATCGAGCTCGGCGATCTCGCTGTTGCTTTGCTTCGTCAATGCGTCGCTCGTCGCGCTGCGTTGCGGCTCCGTGCCGAAGCGCTGCGTCAGCGTCATGATCTCCTGATTGACCTGCGCGTGTTCCGACACGATCCGTTTCGCGTAGACCTGCAGGCTGTTGGAGCGCGTCTTGCGCAACGCGAGATTGGCCGCCGCGATCTCGGCCTGATTGGCGACGAAGACGACGCCGAGCATCTGTTCATCCGTAAGCGAAGGCTCTTGCGCGTACACACGAGCCGTCCAAAAGAGCAACACGAGCAACGCCGCGACGATGCGCTTGCCGTTCATGCGCGCCTCCCGATCATGTCGACGGCGATGACTTTACCTTGAAACATGTGCTTCACCTGTCCGAAACGGTGGCCTTTCGTGTTCGATATGCGAGCCTTCAGGTCGCCCACTCCTCGCAAAGCAGCGTCCAGTATGGAGTGCAGGCCAATGCGTGGACTAAGATGTAGCCTTTGATCCAAACCAAGCTCCTGCCGCTTTTTACGAAGACGGCGGCACATCAACTTTCGCTTCAACTCTATGAACGCCGAAACGGTTTGGCCCGAGCAATCCTTCGACTGTGAAGGCTGGCGCGGCGAGATGGCTTCGCGCATCGCCAGTTTCGACTGGTCGGACACGGCCATGGGCCCGATCGGTCGATGGTCGAAGAGTCTGCGGGCAGCCGTGCAACTTCTGCTTGCTTCGCCTGTGCCGCTCGTCATGCTCTGGGGCCGGCGCGGCACGATGATCTACAACGACGCCTATGCGGGCTTCGCCGGTGGACGTCATCCGTTTCTGCTCGGCAAGCCTGTCGAAGACGGCTGGCCCGAGATCGCCGCGTTCAATCGCAATGTCGTGGACACCTGTTTGTCCGGCGCAACGCTGTCCTACGCCGACAAGCGTCTCACGCTGCATCGCAATGGCCGGCCCGAAGACGTGTGGATGGATCTGCACTACAGTCCTGTCGCAGAAGACGACGGTCATCCGGCAGGCGTGATTGCCGTCGTCGTCGAAACGACTCGCAAGGTGCTTGCCGAAGACAAGCTGCTCAAGCTCATGCAGACGCTGGAAGAACGCGTCGCGGAAGCGGTCACGGCGCGCGTCGAGGCCGAGGAGCGGTTTCGTCAGGTGCAGAAGCTGGAAGCCATCGGCAATCTGACGGGCGGCGTCGCGCACGACTTCAACAACGTCTTGCAGATCATCTCCGCGAACCTGCAGTTGATCGAACTCGCGACGCGCGACAAACCCGATCTCACACGCAGGCTGCGCGTGATGAGCGAAGCCGTCGCGCGCGGCGGCAAGCTCGCCTCGCAGATGCTCGCCTTCGCGCGACGTCAGCCGCTCAATCCCGCCGTCGTCGATCCGGCGAAGCTCGTCGCGGACATGTGCGAGTTCCTGCAACGCGCGCTGCCCGAATCGATCAAGCTGAAGACCACGGTATCGTGCGATGCCTGGAACCTCTTCGTCGATCGCCATCAACTGGAAAACGCGCTGCTCAATCTCGTCATCAATTCGCGGGACGCGATTCATGAAGGCGGCAACATTCAGCTCGAAGTCTCGAACGCGACTCTCGGCGATCAGATGACGACCGGTCTCGCGTTGCCCGCGGGCGATTACGTGAAGCTCGTTGTTACCGACGACGGCGATGGCATGCCCGACAGCGTAAAAGCACGCATGTTCGAGCCTTTCTATTCGACGAAAGCCGAAGGCCAAGGCACCGGCCTCGGCCTGAGCATGGTGTTCGGCTTCGTGTCGCAAAGCGCGGGCTGCGTGGATGTCGAAACGCAGGTGGGCGAAGGCACATCCGTCGCGTTGTACTTCCCACGCTGCACGCAAGTCGAATCGACGAATGCGCACGGCGCGCGCCCGCGTGCATCGAGCGGCGGCGAAGTGGTGCTCGTCGTCGAGGACGATGCCGACGTGCGCCTCGCGACCATCGACATGGTTGCGCAGCTCGGCTACAAGGTGCTGTCGGCGCCGAGCGCGGAATCGGCGCTTGCCGTCCTGCAGAAGCATGGCCACGTCGATCTTCTTTTCAGCGATGTCGTGATGCCCGGCACGCTGCGCGCGAACGAGCTCGCGAAGATCGCGAGCGCGCCGCCGTATAACGCGACCGTGGTGTTCGCATCGGGCTATACGCGCGACATCATCTTTCACGAAGGGCGGCTCGACAAAGGCGTCGTGCTGCTGAAAAAGCCCTTCACGTTCGATGACCTCGCACGCACGATCCGCCATGCGCTCGATGCGCGGCGCTGAACGTCAACGCGACACGCGCGCCTTCGCCCAGTCGGCCTTCTTCGCAAGCGCGATGAACGCCGCGAGATATTCGACGCTGACATCGGCTTCGCGCGTGCCGAGATAAATCTTCTTCGCAATGCCCTTCCTCCCTAGCTTGAGCACGGCGAGCGGCATGCGGTCCGCGTATTCTTCCGCGAGCCAGCGTGGCAGCGCCGCGACGCCACGCGCACTCGCGACCATCTGCATCATGATGTCGGTCGTCTCGATCGTCTTGTGCCTTCTCGGCACGACATTCGCGGGCGTGAGGAACTGGGTGTAGATATCGAGGCGATCGGTTTCGACCGGATACGTGATCAGCACTTCCTGCGCGACCTGCTCCGGCGTGACATGAGCGGCATCGGCGAGCGTGTGCGCTTCGGGAACGACGAGCACCTGCTCGTAATCGAAGACGGGCGTGAAGCGCAAGCCCGGTTTCTTCAGCGGATCGGGTGTCACGAGCACGTCGATGTCGTAACCGAACAGCGCGCCGATGCCGCCGAACTGAAAGCGCTGCTTCACGTCGACATCGACATCGGGCCAGCGCGCGAGATACGGCGACACGACCTTGAGCAGCCACTGATAGCACGGATGACACTCCATGCCGATGCGCAAGGTGCCGCGCTCGCCTTCGGCATATTGCCTCATGCGCGCTTCGGCGAGTTCGAACTGCGGCAGCATGCGATTGGCGAGGCCAAGCAGATACTGGCCCGCCTGCGTGAGCCGCATGCTGCGCCCTTCGCGCGTCCACACCGCCGTGCCCAACTGCTGCTCCAGCTTCTTCACCGTATGGCTCAGCGCGGATTGCGTGAGGTTGAGCACGGCGGCGGCGGCGGTCAGCGAGCCTTGGCGCTCGACTTCTCGCACGACCATCAGATGCGCGCGTTCGAGCATAGGCGTCTCCATGAACCAATTTAATCGATGCATGAAATTAAACCATTTTTATTCATGCATCGGAAATTCTATCATCGTCGCCATTCACTCTCTTTCCGACGAGAACACGCAACGATGGCCACGACACACAACCTCGGTTTCCCGCGCATCGGCGCAAACCGCGAGCTGAAGTTCGCGCTCGAAAAGTACTGGAAAAAAGAGTCATCGCGCGACGAGTTGAAGGCGGTCGGCGCTCACTTGCGCGAGCGCCACTGGAAGCATCAGTCGCGTCTCGATCTCGTGCCGGCCGGCGATTTCGCGTTCTACGATCAGGTGCTCGACATGAGCTTCACGCTCGGCAATCTGCCCGAACGCGTGCGCGGCTTTCACGGCGATGCGCTCGACAACGCCTTCCGCGTCGCTCGCGGACGCTCTTCCGAAAGCGCTGAGGAACATGCAGCGTGCTGCGAGGGCGTGGCTTCGGGTGAGATGACGAAATGGTTCGACACCAACTATCACTACATCGTCCCCGAGTTCGATGCGGCGACGCAGTTCACGCTCGATACGTCGCGTCTCGTCGAGCAGCTCGGCGAAGCGCGCGCGCTCGGCGTGAACGCGAAGCCCGTCATCATCGGGCCGGTGACGTATCTCTGGCTCGGCAAGGCGAAGGACGACTCCGACAAGCTCGCGCTTCTCCCGCGCCTGCTGCCCGTCTATGCAGCGCTGCTCGATCACTTCGCGGCGCTCGGTATCGAATGGGTGCAGATCGATGAACCCGCGCTCGTCACCGAACTCGATACGCAATGGCGCGACGCTTTCGTCACCGCTTACGATGCGCTCTCACAACGACGCGTGCGCCTTCTGCTTGCGACCTACTTCGGCCAGTTGCAGGAGAATCTCGATCTCGCGTGCAAGCTGCCGATCGACGGCCTGCATATCGATGCGATCAACGCGCGCGATGACGTCGGCGCCGCTGCAAAGCTGTTGCCGGATTCGTCGGTGCTATCGGTCGGCGCGATCAATGGCCGCAACATCTGGAAAACCGATCTGAACGCCACGCTCGACTGGCTCGAACCGCTGCATGCATCGCTCGGCGACAGGCTGTGGATCGCGCCATCGTGCTCGCTGTTGCATACGCCCGTCGATCTTGCGAGCGAAATGAAGCTCGATGCCGAAATCAGATCGTGGCTCGCATTCGCGCTACAAAAGCTCGATGAACTCGATGTGCTCGCACGCGCCTTGAACGACGGTCGCGCCAGCGTCGCCGATGCGCTCGCGTGCAACGCGGCCGCGATCGCGAGCCGCCGCGCATCATCGCGCGTGCATAACTCGGCGGTGAAAGAAGCGCTCACAAAGATCGACGCGACGCTCGGCCAGCGCGCGAGCGCATACGAAACGCGCGCGCAGAAGCAGGCCGCGATGCTCGCGCTGCCCGCCTATCCGACGACGACCATCGGCTCGTTTCCGCAAACGAACGAAATCCGTCATGCGCGTCGTCAGTTCAGGAGCGGACAGCTCGATACAGCCACCTATCGCGCCGCGATGGAACGCGAAATCACGCGCGCCGTGAAGGAACAGGAGGCGCTCGGGCTCGACGTGCTCGTGCACGGCGAAGCCGAGCGCAACGACATGGTCGAGTACTTCGGCGAGCGGCTCGACGGCTATGCGTTCAGCGAGTTCGGCTGGGTGCAGTCGTATGGATCGCGCTGCGTGAAGCCGCCGATTCTGTTCGGCGATATCAGCCGTCCGAAGCCGATGACCGTCGAATGGACCCGCTATGCGCAAGCGCAAACCCGGAAGCCGATGAAAGGCATGCTGACCGGTCCCGTCACGATCCTGAACTGGTCGTTCGTGCGCGACGATCAACCGCGTTCCGAATCGTGCCGGCAACTCGCGCTCGCGATCCGCGCTGAAGTGCTCGATCTGGAGGAGGCCGGCGTTCGCGTGATCCAGATCGATGAGGCCGCGTTGCGCGAAGGCCTGCCGCTGCGCCGCGCGCAATGGGATGGCTATCTGCGCTGGGCGGTGGAAGCGTTTCGCATCGCCGCGAACGGCGTGCGCGACGAAACGCAGATACACACGCACATGTGCTATTCGGAGTTCAACGACATCATCGCATCGATCGCCGATATGGATGCCGATGTCATCACCATCGAAACGTCGCGCTCCGACATGGAACTGCTCGAAGCCTTCGACCATTTCAAGTACCCGAATCAGATCGGGCCGGGCGTGTACGACATCCACTCGCCGAATATCCCGAGCGAAGCGCAAATCGTCGCGTTGATGACGAAGGCAGCGGAGCGGATTCCGCGCGAGCGTCTGTGGGTGAATCCCGACTGCGGACTCAAGACGCGTCAATGGGGCGAAGTGATTCCCGCGCTGCGCAACATGGTCGCGGCCGCGCATACGCTGCGTGCATCGGCGTAAATCGCTTCATACGGTCAGCATGTCGCGGCCCGCGAGCTTCGCACGATATAGCGCGACGTCCGCATGGCGGCATTGCGGCATGGCCCTTGCTCGCCGAATACACATATCCTCGTCCAAAGGAGACGCGCATCATGAAGCTCTATTACGCGCCCGGCGCATGCAGTCTCGCCGATCACATCGCGATGCACGAAGCCGGCCTGACCTTCGACCGCGTGAAGGTCGATCTCAAGACCAAGGTGACGGAAGACGGCACGCCCTTCGGCGAAATCAACCCGAAGAGTTATGTGCCCGTCGTCGAGTTCGACGATGGCAAGCGTCTCACCGAAAACGTCGCGATTCTTTCGTGGGTCGCGCAAAAAGCGCCATCGCTCGCGCCTTCCGGCGACGACGGCCATCTGCGTCTGCTGGAAATGCTTGCGTTCATTTCGACCGAGATCCACAAGCAGTTCGGACGCGTGTTCCGGCCGACATCCGATGCGGAAGCGTCGGCGGCGCGCGAGAAAATCGGCCAGCGCTTTGCGTATGTCGCGAAGACGATGCGCGGCGATTATCTCTTCGGCAACGATGTAAGCGTCGCGGATGCCTATCTCTTCACGATGCTGACGTGGGCGCAGAAAATGGGCGTCGATATGCCCGCCGAGCTCCAGGCGTTCTACAAGCGCATGCGCGAGCGCCCCGCAGTGAAACTTGCGTTCGAGCACGAAGGGCTTGAATGAGGGAAACGCGTTGCTGGCCGCAAAGCCCGGAACGCGCCTTGCGCCATGCTTCGTACCAACATCGACTGATGGAGGCAGGTCATGCAAGCGAACAGAACCATCGCGATTTCGGCTTTACTGATGGCGCTCTCGGGCGGCGCATTCGCCGCAGCCGATCAGACGCAGCCGGGCGCAAGCCACGGACCGTCGAGCGCGAAGAACGCGCAGGATGCGGCAGGCATCACGCCGAACTCCGGCCACAGCAGCGGGCCGTCGACGGGGCCGTCCGGCGTGGGCGGCTCATCGAATGGAACGAGCGGCGCCGGTGCGGGCACACGCCAAGGATCGGGCGGCATGCAGCCGCGTCTGAACGGCAGCGGCGGCACGAACGGCCAGACGAGCCCGTCGACGACCGGCGGCGGCGCGCAAGGCTGGTAATGCGTCAGGGCGTGTCGGGTGTGTCGAACCAGTCGTCGGCGGCGCGAAGTTCGAACGAGCATTCGTTCGCGTTCGCCTGACCCGAGCGCGACTGGTCGAACGCACTCCGCACGTGCGCGATCACGCGATCCTGCACGATGAGGCGCTGCGCGGTATCCATCGCGCCATATCGCTCGAACTGACGCGCCGCGATGCGCAACACGACGCTGCAACGCGCATCGAGCGTCGTGTCGCGGCCCGTCTCGATGGCCCACGATACGTTGATGACGATGTCGTCGCCTTCGTCCACCACGCCTACGAACGGCGTCTTCCGCGCATCGAACGCACGCGACAACGCCACCTGCAATTCCTCCACGCGCTGATCCTGATCGGTGTATTTCATTCCTCGCTCTCCCGAATGCCTGTTCGATAATCGCCCAGCAAGCCGCGCTCCTGTCTGCAACGCGAACGGGTCCGTTGCTTGCTGCGCCCGATACGAAGGCGCGCGCCGCGTGCCGCATCACGATTCCGGGAGGCCCATCATGACGCCAGACAAGCCCGTGCCGCATGCCACCGCCGACGATATGGACGAACCCGTAGGCGAAGACACGAAGCAGCATCAACTCGACGAACGCGAAAAGCGCACGCACGACGCATCGGAAAACGAATTGCCGTCGACGCAGGAAAAGAATCCCGTTCCGCCCAATTCCAACGCAACGTAGCCGATGCATCGCGCAGGTCATTCAACGAGGGATCACATCATGTCTACCGAGACTTACGTTCGCAACGGACATCGCGTCGAGATCACGATCGATCACGATCCAACGGGTCAATGCACCTGGTCCTACACGATCGATGCGGACGGCTTCACCGAAATGCGCGATCGGCCGTTGGAAAGCGCGGACGCCGCGAGGGAAGCGGCCACGACGCACGCGAACGCCAAGGCCGACGCACTACCCCCCGGCGACGAGGCCGGGGCCTAAGCGCTCCGGCGGTCTTTGATTCGGCGGATCGCCGATGGGATGCGGCGCGCCATCGGGCGGCACGGGATCGTCATCCGGTACGGAAGGATCGGGATCGACGTCGGGCGGCGGGATTTGCATGCGTTGGTCGGCGTCTGCGGAAAAGCGCGGTGAGTTCATCCTCATCTCCGGTTTGTCGGTCAGATGAACTTCCGCATTCCCCATGCCGCGGCCCTTGTCATGGCAACAACGTCGATGAATCCAGATCGGCGAGCTTGCCGAGTTCTTCGCGCCGCGTATCGCATGCATCGCGCACGCGCTGCCCAAAGCCGATCCAGATCGCGAACGCGACGACAGACAAACTTCCAAGCGTGATGAACGCCGCCGGATAGCCATAGTGATGCGCGATCCAGCCGCCGAGCATCGGGCTCAGGCACGCGCCCGCCGCCTGGACGCCAAGCACCGCGCCCTGCCCCAGATTCACTCGTCCGCTTCCGTGCAGCAGATGCACGACGAGCGCGGGCACCGCGACGGTCTGCAAGCCCGCGCCGATGCCATCGAGCACCTGCACCGGCACGATGCCCCATGAAGGCGCGATCCACGCGGCCGTCATCGCGCGCAGCGGCAGCGTCGCGAGCGTGACGAGGATGATCCACCAGAAGCCCCATCGGCGAATCAGGCGGCTCGCATAGGCCGCCGCGACGAGCATCACGATCTGCGAGATCACGATATTGGCGGCCGTCACATGGCTGGGATCGGCAGTATGCGCCGACGCGACCGCGAGACTGTAGAGCGGCAGCATCGCGGAATTGCCGAGGTTGAACGCCGCGAGCGCGGCCGCCAGCACGAGCAGCGAGCGGTTGCGCAGCAGAACCTGTATGGCATCGGCGCGCGTGTCGGAGGGATCGTCGTTGTCGTCCTTTGCAATGCCGCGCGCGAAATGCCGATGCACCGAGCGCGGCGGAATCCACAGCGCCGCGAAGATGCAGCCCGCACCGAACGCCGCGCTCAACGCGAAGATGTACGGCATGCCGAGCCACGCGCCGAGCCAGCCCGAAAGCGCCGCCGCCGCAATATTGCCCGCGTGATTCGCCACCTGATTGCGTCCGAACTGGCGATCGAAATTCTGCCGTCCGACGATGCCGAGCGTGAGGCCCGCGAGCGCGGGGCCCATCGTCGCGCCCGCGATCGCCGTGGCCACTTGCGACAGCGTGACGGGCCAGAAGCCCTGCCACATCCAGATGATGATCGCCGCGACGATGGACAGCGCGCGCGCGACCGCGACGATGGCGCGCCGGTGCGGCGTGGCATCGACGAGCGCGCCGGCGGGCGTCGTCACGAGCATGCCGACGATGCCGCCGATGGTCAGCACCGTGCCGATGCGGTCCGGCGTCCAGCCGTGCGCTTGCAGATAGATACCGAGAAACGGGCCGACGCCCGCCTGGACGTCCGCCGCGAAGAAGCTCACGGCGATGAGCGGACGGGTTGGCTTCACATTGTGTATTGGCATGTTTTGGATTCAGAGCACGATCTGCACGCTAGGTTCGACGACACCTTCGCTTCGAAGTCCGTAGTATTCCGCGCTCGATGCCGAATGGGTCTTAGCGCGCAGCATGAGGTCCGTTAACGCTTGCTTCGGCGCTGGCGTCGATCGACGATCGCTGCCGTCATCGCGCGCGGGGCGCAAGGCGCGATGCTCGCGTGCATCGTTCGATGTGAGTGTCATCCGAGGTATGCGTCTCCTTTATGCCGTGCCGAACGCACAGCAAATCGCATTCCGCGTGCTCGCGAGCAGTGGCGAACTGGGACTGTCGCTTGCTGCCTCTTCAACGTTCTGACCTTTTTCGGGAAATGTTCATGAACACCTTTGAAGAAGCGCGGGAACGCATGGTCGAACGTCAGTTGAAGGGGCGCGGCATCAGGAACGCGCGCGTGCTCGAATGCATGAGCGCCATCGCCCGCGATGCCTTCGTTCCCCCAGCCCTTGCCGAATTCGCCTACGAGGACAGCCCGTTGCCGATCGCCGCGGGTCAGACGATCTCGCAACCGTACATCGTCGCGCTGATGCTCGAAGCCGCCGACCTGCAACCTGGCGATCATGTCCTCGACATCGGCACCGGCTCGGGTTATGCGGCGGCGATCGCGGCGTGTATCGCGGCGCGCGTCGATACCATCGAACGGCATCGCGAACTTGCCGACGATGCCGCCGCCTTGCTCAAGGCGCTCGGGCTCACGAACGTCAGCGTGCATCATGCGGACGGCACGCTCGGCATGCCGCAGCACGCGCCCTTCGACGCGATCATCGCGGCGGCGGGCGGTCCATCCGTGCCCGACGCATGGCGCGCGCAACTCAAGATTGGCGGACGGCTCGTGATGCCCGTCGGCGACGCGCGCGAATCCCAGCGTCTGATGAAATACACGCGCACGGACGACGATGTGTGGCGCGACGAAGACCTCGGCGGCGTGATGTTCGTGCCGTTGATCGGCGCCCAAGGCTGGAGCGACGAACCCGACATTCGCACGGACAAACCCACGCTCGAGGAGCCCGTTGCGCGCACGTTGCCCGATCTGATCCGCGCATCGGCGGTGCGTCTGCCCGCGCTCGGTGCGCCCGACTTCGCACATGCGTTCGATCGTTTCGCGGACAAGCGCGTCGTGTTGCTCGGCGAAGCGAGCCACGGCACCGCCGAGTTCTATGTAGCGCGCGCCGCCATCACGCGGCGTCTCATCGAACGGCACGGCTTCAGTTTCGTCGCGGTGGAAGCGGACTGGCCCGATGCCGCGATCATCGACGAGCACGTTCGCGGCCGTCCGCGCGCGCGACCCGAAGCACGACCGTTCACGCGTTTCCCTACGTGGATGTGGCGCAATACCGAGTTCGCCGCGTTCGTCGCGTGGCTGCGGCAGCACAACGCCGCGTTGCCCGACGAGCGCCGCGCCGCGTTCTATGGACTCGACCTGTATAGCCTTTCCGAATCCATCGCCGCCGTGCTCGCGTATCTCGACGCACAGGACCCGGGCGCGGCGCGCATTGCCCGCGTGCGCTATGGATGCCTCACGCCCTGGCAGAAAAACCCCGCTGTCTATGGACGCACCGCGTGGCAGGCGGGCTTCGGCACATGCGAGGAAGCCGTCGTCGCGCAATTGCGCGATCTGTTGGACAGACGGCTCGCCACGTCCGCGAGCGATCACGGACTGCTCGACGCGACGCATAACGCGCGGCTCGTCGCATCGGCGGAGCAGTACTATCGCGCGATGTACGGGGCATCGGCGGAAAGCTGGAATCTGCGCGACACGCACATGTTCGACACGCTCGACAGCCTGCTCGATGCATGGGGACCGGACGCGCGCGCGGTCGTATGGGCGCACAACTCGCATCTCGGTGATGCATCCGCGACCGAGATGGGCCGCATGCGCGACGAGTTGAACGTCGGTCAGCTATGCCGCGAGCGCTTCGGCGACGACGCCGCGCTCATCGGCTTCGGCACGCACGCGGGCACGGTCGCGGCGGCATCGGACTGGGAGGAGCCGATGCAGATCATGCAGGTTCGGCCATCGCGCGCCGATAGTTACGAGCATCAGTTTCATCTTGCGGGCGTGAGTCCGTGCCTCGTCGATCTTCGTGCGGGCGTGAACGATGCACTGCGCGACGCATTGGGCGAGGAGCGGCTCGAACGCTTCATCGGCGTGGTCTATCGGCCCGATACCGAGTTATACAGCCATTACGCGCAAGCCGAGCTGTCGGCGCAATTCGATGCGTTCGTGTGGTTCGATACGACGCGCGCGGTCAGCGCGATCGAGCCTTCACAAGTCACGCACGAGACGCCAGAAACCTTTCCGTTCGGCGTCTGACGCGCGTTTGCGCGTAATGGAGCGCGTAATGGAACGTAAGCGTTGCTTACACATGCTCACGTCATTTTCGTTGCCCATTGCGTACAGTCCGGGCATCCAGAACATCCCTTTGCCACTTCGAGAGGAACGAACATGAAGAAGAGTCGAATCGTCGCCGCACTGGTTTGCGCGAGCATCGGACTGACGACGGGCGCCGTTTTCGCACAGCCCGCACCCGGCGGTCCGGACGGCTATCACGACGCGCATCGCGCACCGGGCGGTCCGGGCGGTCCGGCTGCCAAGGGCGGTCCCGGCGCGCCGGGTCATGGTCCGGAGATGAATGGCCGCGACGCGCCCCGCCCGCCGCAGCATGCCAACGATGAGCCGCGTCGCGACTGGCGCAAGGGCGAGCGTCTTGATAACGATTACCGAAGCCGTCAGTACGTCGTCGACGACTGGCGCGGACAAGGCCTGCGTCAGCCGCCGCGCGGTTATCAGTGGGTCGGCGTCGGTGCGGACTATCTGCTGGTTGCGGTCGCGTCGGGCGTCATCGCGCAGGTCGTGTTGTCGCATTGATCTGCGTTGAATGCGCATAAAGAAAAGCCCGCCTGTCGAGGCGGGCAAGATGCGCTTAAACGAGAGGGGGTCGAAGCGCACATCCAACGCGGTACGTTACGAATGATTCGTGCGACTACAGCTTCCTGCGAATCGTGCCGGGCGAATCGGCGCTTTCCGTGGTCCTTGCCGGCGGGTCCGGCACAGCGACCGTCTGATCGAAAACGAAGCCCATTGCGATGTGCTCGGTGTTCGTGGATCCGCATGCGGGGCACGTATCGTCTTCGAGAGCATCGTCTGAATATATGAGCTTGTTGCATGCTGCACAGCGTATAAGCATCTGTACTCCCGAAGTTCCAAGAAGATCGTCTCTCATTTATATGTCAAAACGAACGCACAGCCAATTGTTCTTTATGGGTGCCTTATGGGTGCCTTATGGGTCGCGTGTTGGGTCCCCTCTTGGGTCGCCTCGAGCACGCTTTAACCACCACGTTAATACGCTGTACACCGTTCAGCGGATGATGCTCCACTCGGACTCGATCGCGCCCGCAGCCATCGCGCACTCGCTGAACGGCGGCACCGGCTGCGCATCGGGCGTGCCGTGCCAGCGCACTTCGAAGCGCTCTTCCATCCGTTCCGGTCCCTTCGCCGCGCCCGCAATCGAGGCGAGCCTGCAACCCGCGGCCTGCATCGATTCAGCCAGCGTGTCCCGCGAAAAGACGCCTCTTTCATAAGTTATCCGGAGCTCCGCATGGTTCTCGCGCGGTATGCGTCTTTCGACCTCCTTCAGAAACCAGAGCACGACGATCCCGAGCCCGAGTCCCGCCGCGCCGAGTCCGAGCTGACCGCCGCCGAAGCACAGTCCGACCACGGTCACGAACCATAACGTCGCCGCTGTCGTCACGCCTTTGACGAGGCCATCCTTGCGAAGAATGGCACCCGCGCCGATGAAGCCCACGCCCGACAGTATCCCGAGCGGCAGGCGCATCAGATCGATCTGCACGAACGAACCGGGCGTCTTGCCCGTCTGAGCAAGCAATGCGTTGACTTGCAGCATCGCGAGACACGCCGCGAGGCATACGAGCAGCGTGGTTCTCAATCCGGCGACCTTGCCCGATTCGCCGCGATTCAATCCGATGAGAATGCCGGCAAGCACAGCCAGCGATATTCGAATGCAGACATCCGGCCATTCGAGGGTGAGAGGCATGAGCGCCATCGTATGTGTCCTGAAGCAATCGTCCGCGTAAAGCGCTCTAGCAATCATCACGCCCGCATGGGTTCATCGCACCTTGCAGCGATTGAAAGACAGCGGCATGGCCATTGCGCGCAAGCCAAACAAGGCGTGCATGCAATGCGGCGCATTCTTTCGATCGTGTTTTCCGGAGACTTCAATCATGGCTATTACCGTCGGCGATTTTCTGGTCGATCGCCTGCATGCATGGGGCGTGCGCCGCATTTACGGTTATCCCGGCGACGGCATCAACGGCGTATTCGGCGCGCTCAGTCGCGCCAAGGGCAAGATCGAATTCATTCAGGCGCGTCATGAAGAGATGGCTGCGTTCATGGCATCGGCACATGCGAAGTTCACCGGCGAGTTGGGCGTATGCATCGCGACATCGGGTCCGGGCGCGGCGCATCTCGTCACCGGTCTCTACGATGCGCGCCTCGATCACATGCCCGTTCTCGCCATTGCGGGCCAGCAGGCACGCGCCGCATTGGGCGGACACTATCAGCAGGAAGTCGATCTGCCCGCGATGTTCAAGGACGTCGCCGGCGCCTTCGTTCAACAGGCGAGCGTGCCCTCGCAGATTCGTCATCTCGTCGATCGCGCGGTGCGTATCGCGCTATCGGAGCGCAAGGTGACGGCGCTCGTGCTGCCCAACGATCTGCAGGATCTGGAATACGAGCCGCCGGGCCGCAAGCACGGCACACTGCATTCGGGCGTGGGCTATCGCGCACCGAAGACGGTGCCTTATGCCGACGATCTGCAACGCGCCGCCGATGTGCTCAACGCCGGCAAGAAGGTCGCGATTCTCGTCGGCGCGGGCGCGCTGGAAGCCACGGACGAAGTCATCGCTGTCGCGGACAAACTCGGCGCGGGCGTCGCGAAGGCGCTGCTTGGCAAGGCCGCATTGCCGGACGATCTGCCCTTCGTCACCGGATCGATCGGCCTGCTCGGCACCGAGCCGAGCTACAAGCTGATGACCGAATGCGACACGCTCTTGATGATCGGCTCGGGCTTTCCCTACGCCGAGTTCCTGCCGAAGGAAGGCGAGGCGCGCGGCGTGCAGATCGACCTCAAGGCGGACATGCTTTCGATCCGCTATCCGATGGAAGTGAATCTCGTCGGCGACAGCGCCGAGACCTTGCGCGCGTTGCTGCCGCTTCTGGAACAGAAGACGGATGGCGCGTGGCGCAAGGACATCGAAGGCTGGATGGACGACTGGTGGAAGAAACTCGAAAAGCGCGCGATAGAGCCTGCGAAAGCCGGCGTGAATCCGCAGCGCACGATCTGGGAGCTGTCGCCGCGCGTGCCCGCGAACGCCATCGTCACGAGCGATTCCGGTTCGGTCGCGAACTGGTACGCGCGCGATCTCAAGGTCAAGCGCGGCATGAAGTGCTCGCTCTCGGGCGGCCTCGCCTCGATGGGCGCGGCCGTGCCCTACGCGATCGCGGCGAAATTCGCGTATCCGGAGCGTCCGGTGATCGCGCTCGTCGGCGATGGCGCGATGCAGATGAACAACATGGCCGAGCTCATCACGGTCGCGAAGTACTGGAAGCAATGGTCAGATCCGCGCTGGATCTGCATGGTGCTCAACAACGAAGACTTGAATCAGGTGACGTGGGAACAGCGCGTGATGGAAGGCGATCCGAAGTTCGAGGCATCGCAGGACATTCCTTCGGTGCCTTATCACAAGTTCGCTGAATTGATCGGGCTGAAGGGCTTTTATGTCGACGATGCCGAGCGCATGGCCGCCGTGTGGGACGAAGCGCTCGCGGCGGACCGTCCCGTCGTGATCGAAGTGAAGGCCGATCCGAACGTGCCGCCGCTGCCGCCGCACATCACGATCGCGCAGGCGAAGGCTTTCGCGACCACGCTCATGAAGGGCGATCCGAACCAGAGCCATGTGATCGTCGATACGGCGAAGCAAGTGCTGGGCGCAGTGCTGCCGGGCCACAAGGACAAGTGATCGTCCATGCATCTGAGGATTCACGACGGCTCGGCATATCCGACCGTCGGCGGCGTGAATCCTTCTCTCACCATTCAGGCGATCGCGCGTTGCACGGCGGACAAAATCGAAGCGCTTGCCGCACGCGGGGAGTTATCGCGATGAGAAAGCCTCGGGTCGTGGTCATCACCGGAGCGAGCGCGGGCGTGGGCCGCGCGACGGCGCTCGAATTCGCCCGACGCGGCGTGGACGTCGCGATGATCGCGCGCGATCCGCAAGCGCTCGAAGACGCCGCCGCCGACGTGCGCGCGCTCGGCGTGCGTGCGCTGAGCATCGCGCTCGACGTGAGCGAAAGCGGCGCGCTCGACAGTGCCGCCGCGCGCGTCGAAGCCGAGCTCGGTCCCATCGACGTATGGGTCAACAACGCGATGCTGACCTCGTTCGCGCGCTTCGCCGATATGCCCGAACGCGATTTCAGGCGCATCACGGACGTCACGTATCTCGGCTTCGTGTGGGGCACGATGGCCGCGTTGAAACGCATGACGCCGCGCAATCGCGGCGTCATCGTGCAGGTCGGTTCGGCGCTCGCGTATCGATCGATTCCGCTGCAATCGGCCTATTGCGGCGCGAAGCACGCGATACGCGGGTTCACCGATTCGCTGCGTTGCGAGTTGCATCATGCCAAGAGCCGCATCCATCTGACGATGGTGCAGATGCCCGCGCTCAACACGCCGCAATTCGACTGGGCCAGGAGCGCGATGCCGCACGCGCCGCGTCCCGTCGCGCCGATCTACGAACCCGAAGTCGCAGCGCGCGCGATATGGTGGGCGGCCACGCATCGGCGGCGCGAGCTGTGGGTCGGCATATCGTCGGTCAAGGCGATAGTTGCGAATGCAATCATCCCCGGTTTGCTCGATGTCTATCTCGGACGCACGGGCTTTCGCGCGCAGCAGGACCCCGCTCTCTCCAGCGGCGAACGTCCGGGCAATCTCTCGCAACCGGTCACTGAACTGCATCGGGTGCATGGGCGCTTCACGGACGAGGCGAAGCGCGCGAGCGCGTCGTTTTGGATGGACACGCATCGCGGCCTGCTGCTTTGCGCGGGGCTCGGGCTGGGCGCCATCATCGCGCGCTTGATGCGTCGGCGCGCGTAATGACGATGACCGGCATTCGCTTCATGCGTTGTGATCGTGCGCGGTGATGCCATGACGCGCGCCATGCTTGCGCAGCGCGTCCTCGAAGAACGCGGGCGGCATCGGCTCCGGCAAGCCGTATTGCGGCTTCAGTTCGGCAAGCGCACGATCGAAGCGCACGAAGGTCGCGAAGTCGCGCGGATAACGCCGTGCATCGACACCGAGAAAGCGCCCTTCGCGTTTCGCCTTGGCGGTCAACGCGCGCCATTCGTCGATGCTCGTCACGCCGACGCCTTCAGTGCCATGCGAGAACAGCATCATGTCGATCTCGTCGAAGGACTCGCGTTCGAGAAAGCGGCGCAGCGTCTCTGCCGAAGGGTCGGTGCAGAAGACGAGCCAGAATGGGATCGCGCGCAATCGCAGCGTCGTGTACGGGTCCATCAGAAGAAATGAATCGACGACGAGCCGCTTCGACTCGATCCCCATCTCGCGATACCACGCGCGATACAACTCGGCCGTCGCGAAGCTGAACGCTTCCGGCTCTTCGAAGCGCCATTCGACGACGCGCCAGTTCTTCTGCTTCGCCAGCGCGACGATGAATTCGGTGAGCGCCACGTCATAGCCCCATTCGGCTTCGGGCGCGCGCAGGGTCGGCGCGGGCGCGTCCCATCGCGTGCGCTTCACGCCATAACGCGCGAGATAGCGCGCGACACGCGGCCCGCCTTCGAAGTACTCGCGCTCGGTCGCGCCGCCCAGCGCGCCGAACTGATAGAACGATCGGTCGCCGGTGCGCGTAACGGGCCAGTCGCGCGTGCATCGGACGATATGAAGCGTCGCGTCCGGCGCAAGACTGCGCAGCAGAAACTCGCGATACGCCAGCGGCAGCGCGCGCAGCTTCAACCGGAAGTAGCTCATCGCGGAGAGCATCAGCCGGTCCTGATTCGGATCCTGCATATGATGAACTGCGATGCGCGGATCGGCGCGAAGCAACGCATCGACGGCGGCGAGGCCGTCATCGAAGCCGCTTTGCGCATCGTCGGGATCGCTGAAGGGCGCGCGCACCGGGCACAGAAACGTCTGCGGCAGCCAGGGCACGCCGAGCGCCGCCGCAACGTGCATGAGCCCGCCATTCGACGAACCGATGAACGCGGCATCGTAGGTGCGCTGCGGGTAAAGCCCCGCGATCCATTCGCCGATGCCTTCCACATCGAGACGCCGCGCCTGCCGCGCCGTGATGCCCTCCGACATGCCGCCCACGGTGTACACCCATTCGCGGGCGCGCTTCGGCAGCAGGTTGATCGGCGGCATCAGGCTATCGAGCAGCGGCGACTGGCTCGGGCTGCTGAAGCGTTCGCCATGCAGACACGCGGCGAGCGCCTGCACCATGCCCGCGGCCGAATCGAAGCGGGCAATGCCGCGCGGTGGCTTCGTCATCTCGATGCGCCGCCCTGGAGAAGAAACGCGCGGATCGCGAGCGCGAAGCTATGCGGATAGACATAGTTGAGCGTGTGCGTGCCGTCGTCTATCGTCAGCAACGCGCCGTTCGGCACGCGCGCCGCGACTTCGCTCGCCCACGCGAGCGGCGCGACGGGATCGCGCGATCCGGCGACGACGAGCGTCGGCGCAACGATGCGCGACAGCTTGCGCTCGATGCGATCGCGCATGAGTTCGCGCATCGTCGCGAGCGCGCGCACCACGCCCGCTTTCGCATAGTCGATGCGCCCGATCGGCGCCGACGATCTCGCCTGTTCGAGCCGTCCATTGCGCCAGTCGCGACAAACTTGCGTGAAGAGCGAGCGCGCATCGCGATCGACGGTCGGTCCTTGCAGCACGAGCCGGTCGACCGACTCGGGATAGCGCGCGGCGAAATCCCCGAGAATCTGGCAGCCGAAGGAATTGCCGATGAACATCGCCCGCTCGATGCCGCGCGCGCCGAGCCAGAGGCGCAACGCATCGGCGAGTTCGGGCACCGACAGCGCGCCGCCGCGCAGTTTGCTTTCGCCGAAGCCGGGCAGATCGGGCGCGTACACGTCGAAGTCGCTGCGCAACGCGAGCGCGAGCGGCTCCATGTAGCGGCTCGATATCACGAGACCATGCACGAGCACCACGGGCAGGCGCTTCGCGTGGCCACCTTCGCATGCCGCGTGACGCGAGAACATGCGATACGGTCCGGCCTGCGTATAGCGCGCCGTGATGCCCTTGCGGGCGCTTTCATCGGAAAGTGCGGGCGTGCGCTTGAGGCGCGTCCATTCGATCGCCGCCCAGGCCACGAACGCGCACGCGCCGACGCCCGCGACGATGCGCCATGAAGGCCGCGCGGCCGTCACGCGGCGGGATCGAGCGCGACCTTGATCCATCCCGGTTGCCTTTGATCGAATGCCTTGTATGCGTCGATGACGTTCATCATCGGCTCGCGTGTCGACAGCACGCGCAGCGGATCGAACGATCCGTTCCTCACGCGCTCGACGAGTCCGGGCGTCACCGCGCGATGATTGCAGTTGCCCATCTTGATGGTGAGATTCTTGTTCATCGCCACGCCGAGCGGAAAGAAGCGGTCGTTCGGCGGATACACGCCGATCACGCCAAGCGTGCCCGCCTTCGCCAATGCAGCCACGCCCCAGTCGAGCGCCTGCGTGGGCGCATCACCGGGAATCCAGTTGCCGTCGTGTTCGTTGCGCTGCGCCGTCACGGTCCTGCTTTCCGCTTCGCCCTGCTTGACGGCATCCTGCGATGCAGCCGGCCCGCCCTGCGCGTGCACTGCATCGACGCCCACGGCATCGATCACACGATCCACGCCGATGCCGCCCGTCAACGCGAGAATCGTTGCGACGGGATCCTCCTCGTCGAAGTTCACCGCTTCCGCACCTTGCGCGCGCGCCATCGCGAGACGATCCGTCAGGCGATCCACGACGATCACGCGTCCCGCGCCGAGCATGAACGCACTCGCCACGGCGAACTGGCCGACCGGTCCCGCGCCGAACACCGCGACGGTATCGCCGTCACGCACCTCGGCAAGTTGCGCCCCGAAAAAGCCCGTCGGAAAGATATCGGACAGCAGGATCGCGCGTTCGTCGTCGATATTCTCCGGCAATTTGATGAGGCTCGCATGGGCTAGCGGCGTGCGCGCGTATTCGGCCTGCAATCCGTCGATCGGCCCCGTCGACTTCGGTCCGCCAAAGAACGCCGTGCCTGCCGCCGCGCCATTGGGATTCGCCGAGTCGCACTGCGCCGTGTAGCCCGTGCGGCAATACGAACAGCAGCCACACGAAATCGTCGATGGAATCAGCACGCGGTCTCCCGGCTTCAGGTTGCGCACGCCGCGACCGACCTGCTCGATCACGCCGACGCCCTCGTGGCCGAGTATCGTGCCCGGCACCATCCCTGGCAGCGTGCCGCGCACCATGTGCAGATCGGTGCCGCAGATCGCGCTCGCGGTCAGGCGCACGATCGCGTCCTGATCGTGACGAATCGAAGGGTCGGGCACGTTATCGAGCGATATATCGCCTATTCCATGAAACACAACCGCTTTCATTGCACACTCCTTGAATGGCCGGGTCCGTGTGCGATTTCAGCAATGGATGCGCCCGCGCACCGCATTAGGGACTTCGTTTCAGCGAGAAGCAACAGCGGGTCCAGACGGGGTACGGCGCTTGCCCGCATGTTCGACACACATCGAGGAATGCGCCATGAATACGCTGCGCATCGGCGATCTGCATCCGACGCAGGCGACGCACGGAGAACGGCAGGTCCGCCGCAAAGCCGAGGAATATCGCGCGCTGGGCGCACATGAACTGGCAATGTCGATAGCCGCGAAGCCGATTGCCGTCGTGCTCGGGCCGGGAGGCGAGCCGTATGTCATCGACCATCATCATGTGGCTTGCGCGCTGGCCCGCATCGGCGTGCAGGACGTGCCGTTCGTGCTGGTGCGGGACTTGTCGTCGTTATCGCGCGCGGCGTTCTGGCTGACGATGGAGAACGAGGCGTGGGTGCATCCCTACGACGCGGACGGCCGCCGCATCGCTTTCAAGGACATGCCGGTGCATATGCGGGACGCCATCGACGACGATTTTCGCAGCCTTGCGGCCTTCGTGCGCAGCGCGGGCGGCTACGAAAAAACCGACGTGCCGCTTGCCGATTTTCGCTGGGCGGACTTCTTTCGCGCGCACTTCCCGCGACCGCGCGACGATGCGCAATTCGACGCGCTGCTCGAACGCGCCGCCGGTCTGGCCCGCAGCGACGCGGCTCTCGGCCTTCCCGGTTTCATCGGATGATCTTCAACGCGGATTCGCCGCGATGAAATTCTTGAGCGCGGTATAGACGGGTTTCTTCGTCACGCCGTCGTTGAGCATGATGCCGTAAGGGCCCTGACCGGTGGGCGGATCGTCGTAGAGCTCGTAGACCTGTATCGACTGAATGTTGTATTGCGGCGCGATTGAGAGAAGCCTGCCCATCATGTCGTTGGCCATGTAAGTGGCCGCCTGATCGACGGTGCCGGGAAAGTCCGGACGCATGCCCACTTCGTTGATCCAGATCGGCTTGCCGAACGACAGCAGCGTGCCGACTACGTTGTAGCAACGGATTCCGCATGCGTGCGTGATATCGCCCTGCTCCGAGTACCAGTGCCACGCGGTGATGTCCCACGTCACGATGGGATGTCCGCTCGTGCCGTCGGGTTGCGTGCCGTTGGCGAGCATCGTATCGAGGCCGAGGTGCATCCACGTATTGCCGCCGATGATGATCTTGCCGACAGCATCCACCGACTTGATGCCCGCGATCAATCCGCGAATCACGCCGCGCGCGATCCGATAACAATCGTTGTGGTAATCGGCCGGATTCACGCCGTCGACCGCACCGACGAGACATGTCGGCGCAAGTTCGTTGGTGACTTCGTAATAGGCATATTGCTGCACGCTGACGATTTGCTGAGCGAGCGTGAAGCTCGCCTGATAAGCCGAATTCTCATCGGCGAAGTTGAGGTCTTGCAGGATCACCGGATAAACCATCACGCCGGATTGCGCCATGATCTTCGCGAACTTCGCGAGATTTTTCGCGCCGGCTACGTTGGAAATGTCGTTGCGATACATCGTCATGTTGAGGTCTCTCAGTTGCGCGGCTTGTTGCTCCGGCGTCGACGTCTGATATGGACCGACCCAGTTGGCATGACCGTTCATGCCATAAAACACGCTGCCCTCAGGCGCAATCACAGGCTTTGCTGTGCTGCTCGTGCCGCCGGGGCTGCTCGCCGCCGACGGCGCCGATGCAACCGCTGGCGCCGATGCAACCGCAGGCGCCGACGCTCCGCCGTCCGAAGGGCTCGACGCCGCTATGGGACTCGATGCACCCGAAGGACTCGATTGCGCGCCACCGGTCGTGCTCGCGCCGCCAGTTTCACCGCCGCCACCGCCGCCGCATGCGGCCAACAGAAGCGCGATCGCGAAACCCGGCCATATCGAAAGCCGCCCCGCTGAAATAATGCGCCGCGATTTGAAGATATGAGCAACGGATCGAATGAAAGTAATGGCTTTCATGGCGCGTTCGGAATATTCAAAATGAATATCGAGCGGCCGGTTCATTGCCGGAATTGAAACGCCCGCGTCGCGCGGCGAAATGCGAGCGCGAACAGGCACAGCCGCGTTCGACGAATGACGAACGCGGCCCCGCTTCGATACGAGAGATAAGACGACGCCCCACTGACCGATGCGCGCAAACGCGATGGCGCGAGCGTGGCAATCGCCGGACGCAACAAAGGGCCTTCGCGCTGCGTTTCAATCGAGCGCGCGAAGGAGAATCGGAAACCATCGAAAGACACGAACATGCATGGACATGCATGTCGCAAATACGTTAGTACATCATAACGTCGGTGCGCGCTTATTCAAGTATTGCGAGTGAATCGGCGAAGAATACTTATCGAATCGATAAGATCCATTGGACTGATGAAAACGCTTCGCGAAATAAAGCGCATTACATGCGTTGCGCCGTAAGGCTATCGTTGGGATCGTGGATTGCTCGGGGAACGAAGCCCCGCGCGCCCGTCTGGCGTGCCGGAACCTCACTGCGAGCCAATCTTTCAAGGAGATACATGCGGATGCCTGCTACGCACAAAGCGATCCATTGTGCCAGCCGGAGCACCCGCGCCATGATCGCTTTTCTCGCCGCATTCGTTTGTCACGCGAGCGCGCGCGCCGACGCGCCGCTCAATTACTTCCTCCACGCCGACGGTCCCGCCGCCACGCCGACGATGCGTCTCGGCTGGGCGCTCGCGGCACTGGCCATCGCCGTCGCGCTGATCGTGAGCGTATTGCTCGTCGGCGCGATCATCCGCAAGCGTCCGCCGCCCACGAAGCGCGATGCATCGCACGTGCAGGGCGAAGGCGGCGGCATGCGCTGGGTCTGGATCGGCACGGGCATCTCGTCGGTCGCGCTTTTCGTCGCGCTCGCCTATGTGCTGGTGACGCTCGAATCGGTCGCGTCGCCGAGAAAGGAGCCCGCGCTGACCATCGCGATCACGGCCTATGACTGGTGGTGGAAGATCGACTATGCGGGCGTGACCACGGCCAACGAGATTCACATACCGGTCGGCGAGCCTGTGAAAATCGAATTGCGCAGCGCCGATGTCATTCATGCGTTCTGGGTGCCGCGTCTCGCGGGCAAGACTCAGACGATACCGGGCGTCGTCAACGAGCAATGGATTCAGGCGGATCGCGCGGGCGTGTATCGCGGGCAATGCTCGCAGTTTTGCGGCGCGCAACACGCGCATATGGCCTTCGAAGTGATCGCGGAACCGCGTGCCCAATTCGATGCGTGGTACGCGGCGCAAGCGCGCCCGCATGCCGCCGACGCCACCGCGAGCGCCGGGCAGCGACTCTTTCTCGATCGCTGCGCGGGCTGTCACGCCGTGCGCGGCAGCGATGCGAACGGCACGCAAGCGCCCGATCTCACGCATCTGAATTCGCGCAGGCTCATCGCCGCCGGCACGTTGCCGAACACCGAATCGAATCAACTCGACTGGATACGCCATGCGCAGCGCATCAAACCGGATTCGCTGATGCCATCGATCGCGCTCACAGCGGCCGAAGCCGCCGCGCTCTCCGCTTATCTTCGGACACTGCAATGACCGAACACGCCACGTCCCCGCCGCCGCTGCAACGCACGCTCGCGATCGGCCGCATCGAACCCGGCAGCGCCGAAGAACGCAAGCTGCGCGAGACATGGGAAACGCCACCGGGATGGCGCGGCTGGCTTTCGACCGTCGATCATAAAAGCATCGGCTTGCGCTATCTCCTCACCGCGTTTGCGTTTCTGATCGCGGGCGGCATCGAGGCGCTCATCATGCGCGTGCAGCTTGCGCGCCCGGACTCGACGCTGCTCACGCCCGAGCAATACAACCAGCTCTTCACGATGCACGGCGTGACGATGATCTTCCTTTACGCGTTGCCCGTGCTCTCCGGCTTCTCCAACTATCTGTGGCCGCTGATACTCGGCGCGCGCGACATGGCGTTTCCGCGCCTGAATGCGCTGTCGTACTGGATCTTTCTTTTCGCCGGACTCTTTCTGTATGCGAGCTTTCCGTTCGGCGAAGCGCCCAACGCCGGCTGGTTCAGCTATGCGCCGCTTGCCGGCCTCACTTACAACACCGGTCCCAACATCGATGTCTATGCGCTCGGCATGGTGCTGCTCGGCATCTCGACGACAGTCGGCTCGATGAACTTCGTGGTCACGTTCCTGCGCATGCGCGCGCCGGGCATGTCGCTCGATCGCGTGCCGGTGCTCGTGTGGGGCACGCTCACCGCATCGGGCGGCAACCTGCTTGCAGTGCCATCGGTGAGTCTCGCGTTCTTTCTGTTGTGGCTTGACCGGCGCATCGGCACGCATTTCTTCGACGTCGTCAACGGCGGCCGCGCGCTGCTCTGGCAGCATCTCTTCTGGATCTTCGCGCATCCGTGGGTGTATGCCGTGGTGCTGCCCGCGATGGGCATCGTCTCCGATGCGCTCCCGGTCTTCTGCCGCAGGCCGCTGGTCGGCTATCTGCCGGTCGCGCTGTCGACCGTCGCGACGATGGTCATAGGCTTCGTCGTATGGATCCATCACATGTTCGCGACGGGCATTCCCGCGCTCGCGCTGTCGTTCTTCGGCGCGGCGAGCATGGTGATCGCGATACCGAGCGCGGTCGCGACGTTCGCATGGATCGCGACGATATGGACGGGACGTCCCGTGTTTCGCGTGCCTTTTCTGTATTTCGCGGGCTTCGTGTTTCTCTTCGTGATCGGCGGATTGTCGGGCGTGCTCACCGCAGCGGTGCCTTTCGACTGGCAACTCACGGATACCTATTTCGTCGTCGCGCATCTGCATTACGTGCTACTCGGCATCAACGTGTTTCCCGTTATCGGCGGCATCTACTTCTGGTTCCCGAAATTCACCGGGCGCATGATGAGCGAGAGGATCGGGCGCATCGGCTTCTGGATTCTGTTCACGGGCTTCAATATCGCGTTCTTTCCGATGCATATCGCGGGCTTGCTCGGCATGCCGCGACGCATCTATACCTACGCGCCCGACATGGGCTGGAACACGGTCAACATGATTACGTCGATCGGCGCGTTCCTGTTCGCGTTCGGCGTGCTGATCTTCATGTGGGACTTCGTGTACAGCCTGCGGCGCGGTCCCGTTGCGGGCGATAACCCCTGGGATGCGCCCACGCTCGAATGGGCGACTTCATCGCCGCCGCCGCCGTATAACTTCGCGATCGCGCCGCGCATCGCGAGCCGTCATCCGCTATGGGAGGAACGCATTTCCGGCAAGATGCGTTCGCGGCTCGACGAAGGCTACATCCTCGACAAGGGACGCGAGGCGCTCGGCACCACCGCGCTCGACGGCGATCCCGACGTGATTCTCAAGATGCCGGAAGACTCGTATGCGCCTTTCTGGCTCGGCGTCGCGTCGCTGGTGTTCTTCTCGGGCCTCGCATTGACCGCATGGTGGCTCGCGGCGCTCGCGTTGATCGGATGCGGCGCGGCCATCGTCGTATGGTTGTGGCCGCGCCGCGAACTCGGCCAGCGCGACGATACGCCCGAGCCGCACGAAACCGGAGCGACACCATGAGCGATTTCGCGGAAGCGTTGCCCGAACGCGCGCGTCTGCCCATCGGCAGTCCGGGCGAACGGTCGGGCGGATGGTGGGGATGTCTCACGCTCGTCGCGACCGAAGCGGCGCTCTTCGGCTATCTGATCTTCTCGTATCTGTATCTCGCTTCGCAGACGACACAACACTGGCCGCCCGAAGGCATGCCGAAGCTCGGCCTCGGCATCGCGAACACCTGCATTCTGTTGTCGAGCAGCGTGTTCGTATGGGCAAGCGAGCGCTTCGTGCGGCGCGGAAAACGCGGCATGGGCGTGCTGATGCTCGCTATCGCGCTTGCGCTCGGGGCGATCTTCGTCGGCATACAACTCAAGGAATGGGCCGATCATCCCTACGGCCTGACGACGCATCTCTACGGCTCGCTCTACTTCACGATCACCGGCTTTCACATGATGCATGTGCTCGTCGGCCTCGTCGTGCTCGCGTTCCTGCTGCTATGGACCGCGCTCGTCTACTTCGACCGGGCGCGTTCGGCGGCGCTGACCATCGGCGGCTTGTATTGGCATTTCGTCGATGTCGTATGGCTCTTCATCTTCGCGACGCTGTATCTGTCGCCCTACGTGCTGGCGAAATGAAATGAACGACGCATCGCCCATCGACGAAAAGCGGCATCCCGTGCGTCCGGGCGGCATGGCGCTCGCGATCGGTCTCCTGCTCGCACCCGCCGCGTGGATGACGCAGACGACGCTCGCGCAGACCATCGCCGCGTGGGGCTGCTTCCCGCATGAGCGTCCGGTGAACGCGCCCGCGATGCCTTGGCTCGAGCACGGCATCGTGCTGCTGGCGCTCGTCGCGTTGCTGCTGGGCGTCGCGGGCGGCGTCGTCGCGTGGCGCAACTGGCGGCGTACGGGCGAGCTTGCATCGACGCTGAAAGAGCATGGAACGATCGACAGACATGCGGCCCGCGATGCGTTCATCGCGCGGGCGGGGGCGCTCGCGAGCGCACTCTTCGTGTTCGCGCTGATCGCGACGGATCTCGCGTGGCTGCTCGTGTCGCCATGTGGAGGACGCTGATCGTGACGACGTTCCGACGCCGCGCGCTCTTCTGCGCTTTCACGCTGATCGCATCGATGCCGCTCGCTCGCGGACAGACGCCCGATCTCGTCACGCGCGGCGCGTATCTCGCGAAGGCCGCCGATTGCGCCGGCTGTCATACCGCGCCGCCCGCGCCCGGCAAACCGCAGCCGCATCCGTTCGCGGGCGGCCTGCCGATGGGCTCGCCCTTCGGCACGATCTGGTCGAGCAACATCACGCCGGACCCGCAACATGGCATCGGGCGTTATAGCTACGAGGACTTCGCGCGCGCGTTGCGTGAAGGCGTCGCGCCGGGCGGCAAGCATCTTTATCCGGCGATGCCTTATCCATCGTTCTCGAAGATCAGCGACGGCGACATGCGCGCGCTCTATGCCTATTTCATGCACGGCGTGGAACCCGTCGCGCAAGCCGCGCCCGAAACGCATCTGCCGTTTCCGTTCAGCCAGCGCTGGGCGCTCGTCTTCTGGAATCTCGCCTTCAGGCCGACGGAACCGTTCACGCCCGATCCGAAGCGCGAAGCGCAATGGAATCGCGGCGCCTATCTCGTGCAATCGCTCGGGCACTGCGGCGCGTGCCATACGCCGCGCGGACCTGCCTATAACGAACGCGGCTATACCGAATCGTCGCGGACGTATCTCACGGGCGGCACCAACGATCACTGGTACGCGCCGAACCTGACCGGCGTATCGGGCGCGGGACTGGGCCGCATTGCACCCGACGACATCGCCGCGTTTCTCAAGACGGGGCACGGCGCGGGTCTCGCCACCTTCGGCAGCATGGTGCAGGTGGTCGAAGACAGCACGCAATATCTCGACGATCAGGATCTGCTCGCGATCGCGTCGTATCTGAAGAGCCTGCCGGCGAACGGAAAGGGCGGCACGTACGATGCGCGCTCGCGCGCGGCGCAACAGAGCGTGGCCGCATTGCGCACCGGCGACGACGAGCGTCCCGGTGCGGGTCTCTATCAAAGCGCATGCGCGCGCTGTCACAAGAGCGACGGCGCGGGTGAAGCGTTCAAGTATCCGCGGCTTGCGGGCAATCCGGCCGTGCTGTCGGAGAAGCCCGATTCGCTCGTGCGGATGGTGCTGCAGGGCGGCAACGCGCCATCCACGGAACATGGGCCGCAGCCGAAGAAGATGCCCGCGTTCGCCGACAAGCTCACCGATACGGAAATCGCCCGCGTGCTGACCTTCGTTCGCTCGGCATGGGGCAACGATGCTTCGCCTGTCACGACGCGCGACGTGCGCAGCATGCGCGATGCGGTCTCGAAGCGCGCGCAACCTTGAATTGACGGAGCGAAAGTGACCGATTCACTGCGCCGCATCGGCGATTCGCGGCGCGTTGTACCATGGTTGACTGGACAAAATTTCCTACTACGCGAACGTCCGCCATGGCCAACACCAAAGCTTTAGAGGAACTCGCGCGTCTTGACCTGCATATCGAGAATTGCGGGCGGCGCATCGTCGAGCAGACGGAACGCCTCGAATCGCTCCGACAGTGCGGATGGAACACCGACGACTCGGAAAGCCTGTTGCGCAATCTCATCACCAGCCTGCGCGCGCTCGATCAGCTTCGCAAGACCGTGGTCAAGGAAGTCGACGAAGCGGACCACTGATCGCCATTTCCGCTCTTCGCGCGTCGTAAGGCGCGGATTCCGCACGCCTGTTTCGATTCCTGGAACGCTCGATGCTGACACGACCGCATGACCGCGCATGCGGTCGTCTTTCTAACCAGCACCGGAGTCGTGAATGAAAACACTCGTCAATGAAAGAGCGCGCAGCGCCGCTCGTACAGGCGCCCTCAGGGAAAGCCGGGCCACGGTCGTTCTTGAAGCGGCAGCGTAAGGAGCACGACATGAGCAATACCACCGATAGCGGATACCCACGCCCGCCGATGCCGGCGCAACAGCAGGACAATCGCCCGGGACTCACCGGCCCGATGGACCCGCCGCCCGATCACGGCGAATCGAGCTACAAGGGCAGCAACCGGCTCGCCGGCAAAGTCGCGCTCATCACGGGCGCGGACAGCGGCATCGGCCGCGCGGTGGCGATCGCCTATGCGCGCGAAGGCGCGGACGTCGCCATCTCCTATCTCAACGAGCATGACGACGCCGAGGAAACGAAGCGCTGGGTCGAGAAAGCCGGACGCCGCGCGCTGCTTCTGCCCGGCGATATCACGGATCGCGAGCATTGCAAGCAGATCGTCGCGAAGACGGCCGAAACGTTCGGGCGCATCGACGTGCTCGTGAACAACGCGGCGTATCAGGCGACTTACGACAAGCTCGAAGACATCAGCGACGACGAATGGGACAAGACCTATTCGACGAATATCGGCGCGATGTTCCGCATCACGAAGGCCGCGCTCGCGCATATGAAAGAAGGCAGTTCGATCGTCAACACGACGTCCGTCAATGCCGATGCGCCGAATCCCGGACTGATCGCGTATGCGAGCACGAAGGGCGCGATCCAGAACTTCACGGGCGGGCTTGCGCAACTGCTGGCCGAGCGCGGCATACGCGCGAACTGCGTGGCGCCGGGGCCGATCTGGACGCCGCTGATTCCATCGACGATGCCGCCTTCGAGCGTCGAGAACTTCGGCAAGCAGGTGCCGATGAAGCGCCCCGGACAGCCTGCGGAACTCGCGGCGCCTTATGTGATGCTGGCATCGGACGAGGCGAGCTACATATCAGGCGCGACCATCGCGGTAACGGGCGGCAAGCCGATTATTTAGCGCGGCCGGGGCACAGCGAATGCTGCATTGAAAGCATGAAAGGCTTCGCGCAAACCCGCGCGAAGCCAACGACAAGAGCGGGCGATGAGCCCGAACAATCATGCAATCCGACATGTTGAAGCTGGCCCGTGAATCCGGAATGACCGTTCTGCTCGACGGCAGGATCGGACAGCAGGCGTACATGAGCGTCAGCGGATCGGCGGATGCGCTGCAAAAATTCGCTCACGACGTGCACGCTTCGCTATCCAGGGAGCCGCGACGCAAGGCACGCGCGGCACGCTCGCCCAGCCTCAATTCGCTCGTCATGGCGCGTATGCGCGAGTGCATCGCCGCACGCGCGTTTCGCGGCGTCGGCACGCTGCATCGCCGCCGACAGACCCCGCGCGGCGCACGTCCTACGTTAAGATCCCGCTCTTCCACTGCGCGATGCGAGCCACAATGAGCGAGCGATGCTGCATCATGGCCGTCAGCGTGTCTTCGAGCGTGCTGAGCAGCCTGACCGCATCCGTCGTGTCGTGTCCGCCGGAGCGCAGTTGCTCGATGATCTTGCGCTGACGCTCGATGCGTTCCTTGCCTTCGTTGATATCGCGATCAGCCTGGACAAGCGCCAGGCTCTCCGCTTCGAGATCCATTCGATCCTCCGTTTCCCGTCAGTTCGTCAGTTCGCGGATGAAGATGCTGTCTGCACCGCTTCGCGCAACAATTCGACGAGACGTTCCGCTTCGTCGATGCGCGCCTGCTCGATTTTTATCTGATCTTCATTGCCCGACCGCTCCGCCCAGCGCTGCCGCTCTTTCGCGAAGATGACGCGCTCGTGCACCGCGCGCATGGCCGACCAGATGGCCGTCTCCGAACGCGCTTCGATGCCCTCCTCCAGCGACAGCCCGGTGAACGCATGTCCGGTATGGCAGCGATAGCGCATCGGATGATCGTCCTTGATGCGCCACAGCGCGCCGCCGCAATCGGGACATGTCAGCGCCGACCGCTCGCCGACTTCGTCGAGCGAATCGATATCCGACAGGCGGCTGGCTGCGAGGCGAGCCTCTTTCTCGAACACGTTCTTGTTCATCTGCGCTCCCTCGGAAGCTTCGTCGGACGACATCCCGTGCACCGCCGCCTGAATGCACCGCGAGAGTTCGCGCTCGACACACAGCATGTCGGCGCCGCACGATTCGAGTGCGGCACGCGGCATGCTCGGCGCTTCGCAATCGTCCGGATTCTGCACGATGGCGAAACCGCGTTGGGCGCGGATGTTGGCGAGACCGGCGGCGCCATCGTCGAGATCGCCGCTCATCACGACGCCGACGACACGCGCCCCGTATTCCATCGCGGCACTGCGAAACAGCGGATCGGCGGCGGGCCGCGAGAAGTTTTCCTTCGCACCCTCGCTGAGCCACACGCGCCCTTTCGACAACACGAGATGCCGGTCCGGCGGCGCTACGCGGATGGTTCCATGTTCGACCTTTTCGCCATGCGTTGCATAACGCGCGATCAACCGTCCCCAACTCGTGAGCAGGTCCGGCAGCATGCTGGCGTGACGGCCGATATGCAGCACGACGAACACCGCAGCCGGAAGATCGGCGGGAAGCGCGCTAACGAGCGCCCTGAGTCCCTGAAAACCGCCTCTCGATGCACCGATCACCACGATGTCCCGTTCAGCCATAGCGCCTCCTGTCTGATCTGGGAAGCAATCGGCGGACCGGCGCCGGTGCTTCAGCCGCCGCGCTCCTTCTCGCGCCCCGGCTCGAGCAATACATCGAGTGTATGAAGCAGCTCCGAAAAATCAACCGGCTTGGTCAGATGCGCGTCGAAGCCCGCCTGACGCGCCGCGCGTTTATCCTCGTCGCGGCCGAACCCCGTCAGTGCGATCGCCTTCACATCCGCGAGCGTCGTGTCTGCGCGCACGCGCCTGATGAACGTGTAGCCGTCGATGCCGGGCAACTGGATATCCGATATCACCGCATCCACGGAACCCTTGCCGAGCAGTTCGAGACCCTGCTCGGCGCTCGATGCGATCTGCACCGACGCCTGCTCGAGCTCGAGCAGCGCGGCGAACGATGCGGTCGCTTCGACGTCGTTGTCGACGAGCAAAAGGCGCGCGCCGCTGACGGGCCGCGCGCGGTCCTCGCTGCGCGGCGGCACGGCCTGTTGCGTCGCGGCGGCGGGCAGCCAGACCGAGACCGTCGTGCCGCGGCCGAGGCCATCGGAACGCGCCTCGATGCGCCCGCCGTGCATGTCGACGAGCTGCTTCGCGAGTGCAAGGCCGATGCCGAGCCCGGACGATGTCGGATTGCGCCCGCCTTGCCGGTACATGTCGAAGATATGCGGCAGCGCGGACGCCTCGATGCCCTGCCCGGTATCCACGACATCGATACGCACCATGCCGCCGTCGCGCGCGATCCGCAGATCGACGGAACCGCCGCGATCCGTGAACTTCAGCGCATTGGAAACGAGGTTCCAGAGAATCTGCTCGCAACGCACAGAATCGGCGAATGCGTAGATCGGCTCCGCGCGATTGCTCCCGAGCAGCGCGATTCCACGTTGCACGGCTTCCGTTTCGGCGACATCCGCGATGCGCGCGAGTACGCCCGCGACATCCACCGGCGCAATGCTCAGCGCGAGCTTGCCGGTGCGAACGCGCGAAAGATCCAGCAGATCGTCGATGATCTGCGCCTGCCCGCGCACCGCGCGGCGGATCGAATCGGCGGTTTCCTGCACCACTTCGATACCGCGCGTTTCCGGCAGGCGCGGCAGGATTTCCGCCTTCATGCCGATGAGATTCAGCGGATGCTTGAGTTCGTGCGACAGCATCGCGATGAAGTCGTCCTTCAACTGGTTCGACAGCGACGCCTTCTCGCGCTCGGCGTGCTCGTGCGCGAGCGCTTCGCGGTTGGCGTCCTCGCGCATTTTGCGCTCGGTCAGATCGCGCGCGATCTTCGCGTAACCCGTGAACGACGGATCGGAGATCGGCGTCACCACGCCGCTGCAATACACGCGGCGTTCGTCGCGCGTGATGTGCCAGCGTTCGTCGTCGGCGCGTCCGTCGCGTTCCGCGAGTTCGCGCTCGTTCGCCGGCACGTTCGCCGCGCGGTCTTCGGGCGAGTAGATGAGCGAGATGTTCCTCCCGACGACTTCCTTCTCCGAGAAGCCGAAGATGCGCTCCGCGCCCGCGTTCCAGGTGACGATCGTGCCGTTCGGATCCTGCACGATGATCGCGTAGTCGGCGGTCGATTGCGCGACGAGCCGCAGACGCTCCTCGCCGATGCGCGCCGTCTCTTCGGCCACATGCCGCGCCGTGACGTCGATGAGCGTGAGCACCGCGCCGTCGATGCGGTCATCGGCCGTGCGGTACGGCAAGAGGCGCATCAGATACCATTTGCCGTCGTGGCTCTCGACTTCGCGCTCGATGAGCTTGAGCGTATCGAAAGCCTGCTTCACGTC